>JAPLMX010000167.1 GCA_026386805.1 Phycisphaerae bacterium
AGCAACGTGCCCGTCGCGGCATCCGCGCTGACGTGGCCGAAGTCGCCCACCAGGGGTTGGACGATCTCGCCCATCTGGGCCGGCGGATAGTTGGTCAGTTTGAACAGCTTCTGCACGATCTGGTCCTTGTTCTCGAACGCCGCCAGCGGCTCGTCGGGGCCGACGGTCGGGAAGACGCCGAGCTTCGCCCCGGCCAGCGGCTTGAGGAAAATCGTGTCGCCTGACTCTTCGACCATATACCCCTTCATGCGAAGGGCACTGTAGATCTTTTCCAGGGCCTTCTTGCGGGGCATCCTCTCCGGCGCATAGATCGTCACCTTCTGCTTCATAGCCTCATCGTGAGGGATCACAGTCTTGCCGGTCCACTGAGCGATCTTGTCGATGATGTTCTTCATCTCGACGTCTTTGAGGTTGACGGCCTCCAGCGGATCGTTGGGGTCCTCTTTGACCTTGGCCTGGCCCGGCTTGGCTTCCGGCGGCTTCGCCTCGCCCGGTTTCTCTCCCGGGGGCTTGGCCTCTGCCGGTTGCGCCGCCACCTTGCCGGTTTGTCCGGGTGCGTTCGGCTCGGCAACCGCCTTCTTGTCCGCCGACTTGGCCTGTCCGGGCTTGTTGGGCTCACCGCTCGACGCCGGGGCTTTCGACGGCTCCCCGGCAGGCTTGGCGGCCTCCTTCGGCTGATTCGCGTCCTGCGCCGCACCGGGCTCGCCCTTGGCCGGCGCCGGCCCCTTCTGTTTCGTGGCATCGCTCGCCCCAAGCGTCTTCGCTTCCGTCGTACTCAGTTCCACCACGGGCAGTTGCGGGCCGTGAAACCCGACCCACCAGATAATCACGCCGGCCGCCGCGATGACCCCAATCCCTACGATGACCTTTGACCGTTCCAATTTCTCACCTCACTTGAATTTTGTCCTGGCTCATGGCTGACCACTTAACCCGGGCCCGCTCTTCCTGGCTCGGAACTGCCTTTATCGATGCTTGACTGCGTGTTCGCGTCGCCGCCCTGAGAAGCCGGCGTGTTGGCGTCCTCGTGGGGACGTCCGGACTCGGGTTGGTTCGGCGCCGGGATCATCTGCGCCGACCGCTCCTGGGACGAGAGGGCTTGACGCTTCTTGCTCCCGCGCCGGCCGCCAACCTGTTTGATCACCCGGTCCCGCAGCTTCTGCTTTTCCTCGTCCGTCTGCACGCTCATTTTCTCGATGGCCTTGGCCTTCTCCTCTTTGAGCCGCATCCTCTCTTCGGGCGTGTCGTTCGTCCTTGCGGCGGTGGGTCCCGGCCGCAGGGGCGACACCGCATCCTTGACTTGGGCCGACGACGGCGCGCGCGAGCCGCCCGTCCGCGCCTGGCGGATCAACATGCCCACGCCGTAGGCGAATATCAACACGGCCGCAATGACGACAACCGACACGACGGTATTGGAGACTTTCATCCTATGAACCTTTCTCTCATCCGGTGGAACTACCGATCTCTCGCCCCCATCTTCCCACGCATCAGTTCTCGGAGGCGCTGTCTTTCCTCCGGGCTGGCGTTCATGAACTGTTGGCGCAGCTTGTCCCGGTCCGCCGAAGAGACCCCGGCCGCCATCCCCGGCCCTCGGCGAGACCCGGCCCCGGCACCCGACATTCTGCCCGAAGGTCCCGATCCATCACCCCGGCCGCCGGAGCCGCTGGACCCGATCGGCGAGAACTCCTTCTCCTGACCGTTCCAGACGACCTTCACCTTCGTCGGCTCGATGGCGATGATCTTGGCATCCCCCACGCGGTCGCCGACCTTGTACCACTTATCGCCGATCAGCGCCTCCCGGCCCAGGATCCCGATCACCTCGTTGACCGGGTACTGGTTCGCAGGCACCGGAACGAAGAGGTTCTTCTTCTTGATCTCGTCGGCCGACGCCTTGGTCTGGGCCAGCACCGTCTTCAAATCGGTCGCCCCCGCCCGGCTCGGGTCCGTCTCGGCCGCCATCATCATCGCGTTGGAGGAACTCACAAAGAACCCGATCTTCAGGAACACCAGAGCCCCCAGTAGCACGGCGACGGCGAACAGGATCTTCGTGAGCGGTTTCGCCTTGTCCCTGTGAAATTCAATCTTCATAGTTGCCCTTCACTTCGAATCTTGGTCTATCGGACCAGCGAACACGCCTATCCACGCTCCATCTCGTCGACGGCTTTCTGCTTCTGATCGTCAGACATCGACTCCCACTTCTGCTTGGTCTTCTCCTTTTCCGCATCGGGCACGCTGTTCCACATCTGCTGGAGCCTCTCTCTTGCCTTCGCGGACAACTTCACACCCAGCCATGCGAACGGATCCTCTTCGGCGGGCGCCGGCGCCTCGGCCTTCACCACCTTGACTTCCGGCGGTTTCGGAGGCTGTGGGCCGGCTTCCTTCTTTGGCCCCATGGCGGCCGCCGGCGGGCCGGCGCTGACCGCCGCAATCGGCGAGAAGCTCGTTTTCTTGCCGTCCCATTCGATCTCCACTTTCGTCGCGCCGATCGTCACGATCTTCGCATCGGCGATCTTGTCCCCCACCTTGTACCATTTGCCCGCGATGAACGCTTCGCTGCCGAGGATTCCCTCGACCTGCTTGACCGGGTGCTGCTTCGGCGGCGTTTTGACGAAGAGGTTGCTCTGCTTGAGCGCGTCGGCGGCCTTCTTGGCCCGGCCAAGGCTCTGCTTGAGGCCGTTCGGATCCCGCTCGTTCTGCGTCACAGTGAGAACACGCTGCATGCGCACGCGCTGCACGTAGAAGCCCGCCACCTTCGCACAAGCCCAGACCCCCAACAACACCGCGGCGGCCACGAGCATCACCGAGATTCGTTCCCGGTTCTTATCGGCTGTTCGTATCTGCATGTTCGACGGATTTCACCTCCACGGTCGGGCTCCCAGATGCGAGATTTCGCGTTGGGGGTCCCGGCTTGCTCGCCACGTCTCGGACGAACGTGCTGACAATCAGATCGACGTCCACGTCCTTGTCTTTTCGTTTTTCCGGCGGCTCCTTGGTGTCCAACCGGACTTGCAGCTCTTCCACGCCCACGATGTAGGGGTTCTCCTTCAGGTTCGCCAGGAAATCGAGGAACTGATCGAACTTGCATTTGCCCTTGCACTTGATCTTGAGCACCTGGTAGGTCGCGCCGCCGACCGTGATCTTCTTTCCGAGCAAAGGCTGGGGCGGCTCGGTGTTGATGCCGGACCTCTTCAACTGCTCGTACAGCTTCTCGCGAAAGAGGGTCTTCTGCTTCTCCTGCGGCTCCGGGAACTCGAATACGGGCACCAGGGCCATGAGGCCCGCCAACTTCGCTTTGTCGGTCTCGACCTCGCCGAGCTTCTTCTTGGCCGCCGCCAGGGAGGTCCGGCTCTTGCTCCATTGGTCGATGCCCCGGACCCCGTAGGTGAACACCAGGGTGGCCGCCAGCGCGGCCAGTCCGATCAGGAGCATGCGTTTCTCTCGTGCGTTCAGTTTTCTCGCCGTCATCTATAAGACCGCATCCTTCTTTGAAAAACTCTTATAGCTGAATGTGATCGTGAACTTGACCTTCTTGGTCTTGCTGTCCTGCGTGGGGTTCACGTTCGTAACGTTCGTCAAGTCCTTTTGGGCGCGCAGGTTCTTTTCAAAGGCCCACATCTGCTCGGTATTGCCCGCTTGGCCGACGATGGTCACCGTCTGTCCCTTCTTGAAGTGCAGACTGTCGAGCACGATCCCGTCGTTCTTGCCGGCGTTGACGCACGCCAGCAGATCGAGCATGTCGGGCCGGTGCCGGGCCACGGTTTTGAGCAAGGCCTGGTGTTGGCGTTCTGCTTCGAAATCGGATCGAGTGACCAACGCCGTCCATCGTTGGGCGGCCGCGGCATCCGTAAAATACACCGTCACGATCAGGGCGATCAGCGCCGCGACGGTAACCGCACCCGCCAGCAAGACGCTCCGCCAGGCGGTCGACGCCTTTTCCTGCTCCTCCTGCTCGGCGATCCGCTCGAAGAGATTGAGTGTCCCCGACGGCCTCTCCAGGGCGATCAACGACAGCCCCAGCGGGGTGCGATAGTCGTAAATGTCCTGCGTCCTGAAGCCGGACGGCAGCCGCAGATTTCGCGGCTCGGGCACGCTGACCTTGGCCGGAATCCCAGCCGCGTTCAGCCCGTCCACGATGCCGCTCATGGCTTCGCCGCCGTCGGAAAGAACGAGGATCGGCCAGGGCGTTGCCTCGTTCCAGCCGAACGATCCCAGGACCGTTCGGAGGTCCTGGGCG
Organism: Phycisphaerae bacterium; assembly: GCA_026386805.1. GTDB lineage: Bacteria > Planctomycetota > Phycisphaerae > Sedimentisphaerales > Anaerobacaceae > PLanc-01. The sequence continues at coordinate 4,232 of JAPLMX010000167.1, forward strand.
AACCATTCGATCGATTGCGGATTTTGGATTTTGGATTGCGGATTTGTGGCGGGTGTCTCGCCCAATCCGCCCTCGGCCATCGGCAATCCGCCATCCTGAAGCTCGGTCGTTCCCGTGCCCAGCACGGCGGCCTGGGCCACTTGTCCGTTTTGCACCAAGCAGATGTGGGCGTTCTCCGCCCCCAGGCTCACGACCACCGCTTCGCGCTGCCGGTCGGAGAACAGGTTGTACCAGGCCTGGGCCGTCCCTTCGCAGGACAGAACGATGTGGCCGGGATGAAAGCCGCGGACGCTGCCGGCGAACTTGTGCAGATACTCGCACCGCGCGGCGGCGATGGTGATATCGACGTTGCCGTTCGCCGAAGGCGTTGTCCGCCAGGCGACCTCGATCTGGTCCGGCGGCAGCGGCAACAGCGACTCGGCCTGCATCCGGACAATCGACGCCATCTCCTGCGGCTCCACCGCCGGCGCCGTGACACGGTAAAACGCCACGCCGGTCGAGTCCAGCCCGACCACGGACGCGGGATGCCTCCTGGGCGTTTTGTCGTGTCCCTCGCGGCCGGCCGTGATGCCGCACGCCGCCGCAAAGGCGGTCCACGTCTGGCCGTCGGCGGGCAGGCTTTTGGTCCACAGAACCTCGACGACGTTGTCCTGCTTGCGCACCTCCACGGCCTTGAACTGTGCCTCGTCCTTCGCCGCGGCAATCACCACATGCGGCATTCGTTCGCCCTTCGTCATCAGTAGTTTGCTCCCTGATACCAGTACCAAATCGCGCACGGCGTCTCACTGCGATCCACGACGCACTCCGTCTGCATCCGCGCGCCGCTCGTGTCGGCCGTCGCATAGCAACGGATCGTGAACACGTCCGAGCGGACGGTGATCTGCTCGGCGATGGCCTTGAACCTCGCGATGGTCATGGACTGCTGGTTGAGCATCTCGGCAATGCTCTGGAACCCGTACATCAGGCTCGAGCGGTTCGCCATCACCGTGTGCGCGAGCTGCTCGGCCGAGTCATCCCCGCCGAAAAGCGCCACGAGCACTTCCTTCGGCGCCGTATTGACGTTGACCTTCCCCAGGACCTTCTCTTCGCCGGAGATCGTGATCTTGTCCGCGATCTGGCCGAAGGTCTGCAAGTCGATCGGCTCAGACTGGTTCTGGCCCGCGCCCCCACTCGAGCTCTGTTCCGAGCTCTTGGGACTCTTGTCGTTGATGAGATCCGCGATGCTCTTGTATCCGCCGCTGCGATTGTCGACGATCCACTTGGCCTGGGAGGTCTTGATCCCAAGATCGCTCTCGAGCTGCTTCTGGTCGGCCTGGTTGATATTGACCCTCTTATTGCCGGCCGCATCGACGTTCTTCTCATACGAATAGCAGGTGAGGAAAGCGATCCAGCCCTGGTCGAGGACCTCATCGCCATTGTCCAGCGGCGGGCTCAAGTCACGGTCCTTCTCATTGGCGTCGAGCTGGCCGTTGAGGTTCGTGTCCTCGCCGTACAGCAACTCCTCGGTGACTCCCTTGACCCGCAGCAGTTCCCGAATCGTTCGCAGCGGCCCATTGCGAATCTTGTACGGAACGGGCAGATTCTCATAGTACCCCGCCTCCGCCCCCTGCGTCTGCGGCTCATCATCCCCGTCCCGCCAGTCCAGAATGGCCTCCGCGATAGACTCCTCCATGTACGGCAGCGCCATGAGCTGCTCTTTCGTGACGGTGTTGATATTGAGCTTGCCCGCCTCGTCGGTCACGCGAACGCTGTATCGGCATCGCTCCAACACGACGTCATTGAAATCCTCATCGCTGTCGCTCCAGGTATCCAGCAGGCAGTCGCTCTCTCGGAGGTCCTCGGCGAGAATGGCAATAGCGCTCTCCGTGCCCGCGCGACAGGCCCACTTGCACCGAACCTCATCGGTGGCCGACACGGCCATCTTCAGGTTCAGCCGGCTGGTCTGCCCCACGATGGCGGCAATCGCCGTCATCACGGCGACCATCCAGAGCACCGCGATGAGAATCAGACCTTTGTTATCTCTGACTGGAGTTATCATGATCCGCAAATTCCGCACTTCTTCCGCCAGGTCCTCACGGCCGGCCGCCGCCGCCCGAACCGCCCTGCTGGCCGGCCGACCCTGATGGCGATTCCGTAGTCGATGGCGTCCCGGACCCTGGTTGGCCCTGTTGACCCTCCGGCGCCCCGCCCTGCTGAGTGGCGGCCGCCGCTTTGCCCAGGCGCGGGAACGTCACCGTCATGGTCTCCACGATGGGATCGCCCTTACTCGGCGGCTGGGTCGCCAGGGTGACCTCGACGAGCTCCGGGAGCGACTGCATCTCTTCCGTCCACTCATCGGCCCACTGTTTTCCGTCGTAGAATCGCACCTGAAAGATCCCGATGTTCTCGGCGATCGGGGTCAGGACGCCGCCCGGGGTCCTGTCCTTATCGGGGTTGGGCCACAGGCGCCGAAAGAGCACCGTGGCTTCTTCGGACGATTCCGCCGTCTTGGCCTTCTGTTGCCCCGGCGACTGCTCGCGGGTCCCCAGGAAATACTCGACTTCGTAGACGTCCCCCTCGGGCTGATCCGCTCGCGCTTTGGCCCGGCCGGACGTGTAGAAGACCAGGTGCGGCGGCCCTTCCTTGGCGCTGCCCTGCGAGGACCCGACCAGTTTCATGTTCTGGGGATTCACGTCCCGATACAGGTTCGCGAGGTCGCGGGCGATCATTCGGGCCGCGAACCGGATCTCCGAGGTCGTCTCCGTCATCCGATTGACGGTCTGCGCACTGCCGGCGATGGCGTTCAACGCGCCCACGGCGATCAGCGCGACGAAGCCGCTGATGGTCGAGGCCACCAGGACCTCCGCCAGGGTGAAGCCACCGATTGCGGATTGGGGATTGCGGCCCCGGATCGGAGTCCGGGGTGACAACATTGCGGATTTGCCGCGAGTAGACCGCTCAATCCGCAATCCGCAGTCCGAAATCCGAAATGGATTCTTCTTGGCTCTGGTCATTGCGTCGGCTGCCCCCCGGTCTCTGTACTCGTGTTCGTACTGCTGACCGTGCCGGTGCCGTTCAGCATCGTCTGGGCGGTCACGCTGTACGGCCGGCTGCCTTCCAGCCAGCTCACGGTGATCGCGACCAGATACAGACTGTCGATGCCCTGGTATTCCGTCGTCACGCTCCACTGGTAGGCGGGCTCCAGCTCCTCCACGATGCCCTCCGTCTGCCCCGCCTCAATGAACGCATCGATTCCCGTGTAGTCGATCAAGCTCAACTGCTTGTCGATCAACGCGGCGGCCCCCTCGTAATGCCGGTGCAGACGGGTGCCCGACAGGGCGTTCGTGCTGATCGCTCCGAGGGTCAGCACGGCGCCGGACAGGATCATCGTGGCCACGAGGGCCTCGACCAGGTTGAACCCGCCGTCATGTTTCCCTCTATCTCTCATTGCACATCCAGGTCGATGGACACCGTGTCGATTTCCTTGGCCGTACCCAAGGACAGGGTCGCCTTTCCCGTCGCGGCGACCACGGCGACGGTGTAATGGCTCTTCCCATCCCCGATCTGAAGAATCGCCGACTCCGCCGAGCCATTCGGCAGAAAGATCACCTTCTGCTCTTCCTCGGCCCCTTGCGGCGATTCACCCATCATCGTGGACAGCACCACGTCCTCAAACTTGACATCGCCTTCGAACTCCACCGGCCGGCAGTAATAATCCTTGACGATGGTCCGCTGCGTCTCGCCGGTCTGCTTGTTCACTTCCGTGGTCGCCAGCAGGAAGCCCCGGTTGCCGGCGTCCAACTGCAGCTCATAGGGACGCTGCTGCTCGATCGCCATGATCCGGGCGTAGGTGGCCATCAGGAGCAACTGGCGGGCGGTCTTCTCCACGACCAGCCGCTTGTACGTGCCGACGCAGTATCCACCCCCCAGGCCGGCGACCATCGTAATGATGGCGACCACGAGCAGGATCTCGATGAGGGTGAACCCCGGAATTTCGGATGGCAGATTGCGGATTGCGGATTGGTGCCTCGGATCAACGTCCAAGGGGATGGCCTTGCGGATGGTGGACGGATGATGGCGCATTGGACAAGACCATCGACGCGAATCCGCCATGTTGTCACTCCGGACTCTGATCCGGGGCCGCAATCCGCAATCCGCAATTATCCCGCCTCTGGCTTTGACCAGGGGCCGAAATGGATTCTCTCGGATACTCATGCAAACTCAATCGTTGGCAATATCCGCGTTCTCGCCTTCGCCGCCCTCTTGGCCGTCCGCCCCATAGCAGATCAGGTCGAAGCTGCCGGGATTGAACTGGCCTTCCCGCACGTAGATATACGGGTTGCCCCAGGGATCGAGGAGCTGGCTCTTCTTCAGATACGGCCCATTCCACTTTCCCTCCAGCTCGGGCGGCGCCATCATCAGGGCCTCCAGTCCGCCTTCGGACTCATCCGGCAGCCGGCCGCAATCGAACTCAAAACTCTTCATGGCGTTCTCGATCACCGCCATCCGGGGCCGCGCCAGATCCGCCTTGGCCTTTTTGAACCGGCTCATGACATTCGGAGCCACAAAGGTGCCGAGCATCGCGATAATCAGGATGACCACCATGAGCTCGATGAGCGTGAATCCCCTTTGACCTCGTCTGATCCGCATCATTCGGATACCTCTTTTGCTGCTACACACGGAACTACGTCTCCTATCTGGACCCATTATCGAACACCCGCGCCGACCGACATCGTGACGATGGGCAGCAGGGCCGCCGCAATGATGAATCCGATCACCACGGCCAACAGCAGAATCAGTATGGCGGGGAAGATCGCCATGAAGCGGCTGATCGCCGCATCCGCCTCCGAATCGAAGGTGTCGGCGGCGTTCAGCAACAACTCGTCGAGCTTGCCCGTCTGCTCGCCGATGGCCACGATCTGGATGAGCAACGGGGGGAACTGCCCCGACTGCTCCAGCGGGTCGGCCAGGTTTTCGCCGCCTTTGACCTTCTCGGCCACCGTGTCGATCTCCCGGGCCAGCACGTCGTTGCCCAGCGTGTCGCGGACCACGGCCAAGGCCTCCAGAATCGTGACGCCGCCTTTCGTCAGGGCGCCGAGCGTCAGGGCAAAGCGCCCGACCGCGATGGTCCGCAGAACGGGCCCCAGGATTGGAATCTTCAGCCGCAGCGCATCCCACGGCAACCGGCCCGCGGCCCTGGTCCATCGCCACAGCGCATAGAATCCGGCGGCAAGGCCGACCAGCACTACCCACCCGCCGACGCTCGTGAACAGGCTGCGCAAGGACTGGCTGATGCCCATGAGGATCCTCGTCGGCATCGGCATCGAGGCGACGCCCGTATCGACGGCCGCCAGGATCTTGGGCAACAAGACGGTGACGATGAGCGTGGCGGAGACCATCCCCAGGCCCAGCAGAAAGATCGGATAGGCGGACGCGGTCTTCATGTTCGCCTTGACCTTCTCTTCCCGGCCCAGGATCATCGCCAACTGCAAGCTCGTCTGTTCGAGGATACCGCCCGTCTCACCCACGCGGATCATCGACAGGTACAAGGGACTGAACACCTCCTTGTGCTCCCCCATCGCTTCGGACAGCGACATGCCGCCGCTGACGGCCTTGGTCAAGTGCTCGAACATGCGCCTCATGCCGGGCTTGCGCTGCTGCTTGCGGAGCAACTCCAGGCAGTTGAGCAGAGGGAGTCCCGCCCGCACCGCGGTGCTGAGCTGCGTGGTCATCGCATAAACGTCCTTGCTCGAAACGCGCCGGCCGCCCCAACGAGGCAACGCCGGCAATTGGAGAGCGGACGCCCCGCCGGCGGCCGTGGTATGGCCCTGGGCCTTTTCGAGCAATTCCATCACGAGATGGCCGCGGCCGGTCAGGGCAGCGACCGCGCTGCGCCGGTCCGCCGCGTCCACGACGCCGGCCACATGCGCTCCGGCTCGATCCACCGCCTTGTAGGAAAACTGACCCAAAGTCCACTCCGGCTCAAATGCAAGTTCTGCTCTACCAACGGCTCACTCCACCGTGACGTTACGGCGCTCCCTCAGTCATCCTCCCCAATGGTCTTGGCGACGCGGAAAATCTCCTCCGGCGTCGTAATCCCCGCCAGGACCTTGCCAATCCCATCGCGTACCATGCTCACGTGGTCCGCGGGGGCTTCCCGGAGGATCTGGTCCGCCGAGGGACGCGTCGGGATCATTTCCCGCAATCGTCCGGTGATACGCAGCATTTCAAAGATGCCGATTCGGCCGATCATGCCCGTCTGGTTGCAGTAATTGCACCCGGCGCCGTGATAGAACTTCGCGTCCGCGGCGCATTTCACAGCGCCGTTGAGACTATTGAGCAGGACTTCATCCGGCTGGTACTGCTCCTTGCATTTCGGGCAGATCTTTCGCACCAGCCGCTGCGCGAGGATTCCCTCGATCGAGCTGGCCAGCAGGAACGGCTCGATCCCCATGTCGAGCAGACGAGTCACCGCCCCGGGGGCGTCGTTCGTGTGCAGCGTGGAGAAGACCAGGTGGCCCGTCAGGGCCGCCCGGATGGCAATATCCGCCGTCTCCCGGTCGCGGATTTCACCGACCATGATGATGTCCGGGTCGTGCCGCAGGATGTGCCGCAGCCCCGTCGCAAACGTCAGACCCCTCTTTGGGTTCACCGGCATCTGGTTGACCCCGTCAAGCTGGTACTCGACCGGGTCCTCGATGGTGATCATCTTGACACCCGGCGAGTAAATCTCGTTCAACGCCGCATAAAGCGTGGTTGTCTTGCCGGAGCCGGTCGGCCCGGTGACGAGGACGATCCCGTGTGTTTTCCTGAGGCACTTGGAGAAGCCTTCCAGCGATTCATGGTTCATGCCCAGATCCTGGAGATGGATCAGCGAGGCCGACCGGTCCAGGAGCCGCAGGGCGATGTCTTCGCCCCAGACGGTGGGCACGGTCGAGACGCGGATGTCGATTCGGCCCTTCTTGCCTGTGAACTCGATGTGCCCGTCCTGGGGAACGAACCGCTCGGCGATGTTCATGTTCGCCATGATCTTGATGCGTGAGATGATCGCCGCGTGCAGTCGCTTCGAGGAGGGGGCCTTCTCGACGAGAACGCCATCGACCCGGTACTTGATCTTGACTTCCCGCTCGAACGGCTCGATGTGGATATCGCTCGCGCGGGATTCGACCGCCTCGAAGATGATCAAATTCACCAAGTTAACAAGGGACGGCTCGCGGGCCAGCTCGGACAGCTTGGCGGGCGAGAAATCGCCGTTTTCGGAGTTCTCATCCGCCCGCTGCTCCGCGGGCGCGAGGTTATCCAGCATTCGCGCCACGTTGCTGCCGTAGAACTTCAGCACGGCGTGCTCGAGTTGGCTTGGCTCGGCGTAATACCGCTGGATCAGGCAACCGGTGACGAGTCGAAGGTCCTCCATCACCTGCGGCTGAAACGGGTCGATCATGGCCACGGCCAAGCGGCCGTTCTCGCGCCACAACGGCAGGATGTTGTATTTGCTCACCATGTCGGCGGGCACCAAGCCAATGATCTCGCCCCCGATGGACACGGCCGAAAGATCGACCCTCTCAATCCCAGCCTGCACCGCAAGTGCTTCGTTCAACTGGACTTGCGTGATATATCCCAGCTCGATGAGGATCTGGCCCAACTGCCGGTGTTTGACCTTCTGTTCGGCCAGGGCGACATTCAGCGCAGCCTCATCCAGGTATGCCTTCTCACAGAGCAACTCGCCCAGTTTCTTCTTTCGAACCGTGCCGACGCGTGACTCCATCCCCATCCTGTAACCTCAGTAGGAATCAACTCTCATTTGCAACTGTAGGCCTATCAACTACTTAAGACAAACGAACCACCGCTGTACGCCCACGCGACCGCCGTATCAGTCAGCAAGACGTTCTCCGCTATGCCCAAACCGCCGTTGGGCCGAATCCGAGCCGAAAGACCCACCGCCGCACCCGCCGATAGGTGCAGAGCCACTCTACCCGATGCGCCGGTGCAAAGCCACACAAATGTCCCCCCTTCGGCTACTATGAACAGACGCTCATCGTTAAACCTTTGTTACAGGAAAATAGAATTTTCGAGGCCCAGGGCGGATCTACCGATCCGAATACAGCGCCTACTTCAGGAATAATCCTCTATGATCGCGAGGAAAAAATCATTTGACAGTCCCAAGTACCGCCATGACAATAGATTATTAGCAATTCGGTGGGCAGAAATGAGTTGACGTAAGACACGGGCTTGGCTCCCAAACCCGCTGGACGGGTGTAGGGACCCTTCTGCACTGGAGGATAAGCACGGATGCTGATATCCAGGCATGGAGTGGGTGGAGAACCATCGAATGCTCGTTGTCTACGGAGAACTCTTCCGGCATTTCGGGTTCCTAAACGCAATTCCTCGCGTTTGAGGTCCCTGCGCCGGGTCGCGATACCCACAAACCGAAGGGGGAGAACACCCTTGTCTCCAGAGAGGCAAATGCACTACGGCTCTCAGCAATCTGGATGCCTTCATCAATGCGCACAGGAGGTGGCGTTATGAGACTGGAGAAAAGGAAGCCGTCAGGGCGTGAAAAGGACGAAGCCTCGATTGAACTCCTGGAGAAGCTCCGGGAACAGTTGTATTCGTCGAATGTCTCGACCGTTCGGCAGAGTGCGTTTCACCTGTCCTGGATGCAGGAGGACGGTCTGGACATCCTGCGCGAGGCGTTGCTCATCAGCACCTCGCGGCGTGCGAAGAGTGCGGCGGCCTACGGCCTGCGGAAAATGCGGGGGCGCATGCGAAAACGGGCGGAGGAGACCCTGGTGGAGGGGGCGGCGCGCCCGGACCTGGCCACCGCCAACATCAGCCGCAATGCACTGACCGTGCTCAAGAAGGGTGAGGGGGCCGGCAAACGCCCCACCCGGCCGAGGCCCCAAGGCAAACTCGAGATTCGAGAGGTCCCGGGCCAGGAACGGCCCCGGAGGCCGCTGTCACAACAACCAAGGGGAAGACGGCCGGACGCCCAATCGCCTATCCGCAGGCGTTGAGTTGCACCTGCATAGCAGGCACCCTGTTGACAATATGAATCCAGCAAGAAGGTCACGCCGGGCAATACGGTGGAGTTGAAGATCCTGCGCATCACGATGGGTCAGTTTGGTCAGATGGCGCGACGCTTTCCGGTCCGCCTCGAAGTCCGTTCGCCGAATGGCTCGTCGTGATGTGAAAGTGGCCGTCCTCGAAAACCACGTTGGCGATCTCCACCCCGCGCAGTTGCCCCCGCAGCAGCCGGTTCACATCGAGGTAGAGCCTTGGATACTCCCATCGGCCGCCGTAGTCTTCGACCTTCAACGAGGCCAGCATCTTATTCACCAGCCAATCGAACTTGTCGATCAGGCGGTTGGTGACGAGCTGCAGGACGACGTGTCCGCCCTCAAAGCCGGCGAACCTGACCCGCAGGGGGATCGACCGGAGGATCGGTAACGGCGTCGCGACGTGGATTTTGATTTCCTCGCCCTCGGTCTCGACGCCCATTACTTGCTCCGGCATTCGCGCGTTCGCCGCCAGGATACGGACAAGCTCGTCGCCTGACAGAATGATCTGGCCCATACTTCATCCTTGATCGTTTATCGTTTGGCCCTCATCATAGCAACCTCGACGACAAAGCAAAGCGTAAGCCGGCACCCAAGGCGTGCGAGTCTTCCGCTGTCGGCCGTTCAGCGAACCAATCGGCGTCTCAGTCGCCGGATGGCCAACCAGCCGACGATCACCGTGAATACGACCGCGTACGCCAGACTCAAAAGCAGGCTTGGCGGGTACCGGCCGATGCAGACGGCCCGCGCGAGGCGAACACAGTGCGTCAGTGGCAGAAGTTCGGCGATGAACCGGACCGACGGCGGCAGGTTGCTGATCGGAAAGACCACGCCGGAGAAGAAGAACATCGGGGAGATGAAGCCCGTGAAATAGAAATTGAAGTGCTGAATCGTCTTGACGAACGACGTTACCCACAACGACAGCGTCGCGAACATCACGCCGGTGATGAAGCCAACCAGCGGCGTCAGCAGGCCCTCCGGCAGCCGGACGATCCGGAACGCCGTCAGCACGCACAGCACGGCGAATGTGAAGAACACGCCCTTGGTTCCGGCCCAGATGATCTCTCCGACGATCAAGTCGTTCACAGTGATCGGCGCCGCCAGCATCCCGTCGTAGACCTTCTCGAACTCCAGCCGGATGAAGGTGCCGAAGGTGCACTCGTAGGCCGACGTGAACATGGCCGTCGTGGCCAAGAGGCCCGTCCCAAGGAATTCGATGTAATTAAGCCCCTCCATGCTCTGCGTGATGTATTTTCCCAGCCCCAGGCCGACGCCGAGCAGGAACAACAGCGGCTCCAGGAACGGCGGCAAACCGTTACTGACGAGGTTCTTGGTGTAGACCCGCACGTGACGGTACCACACGCTGTAAAGCCTCTGGGAGAGCGCTGGGTACGGGACCGCGTCACTGCTTTTCATTCAGGGCCCTCCCGGTCGCCTTGAGGAATACGTCCTCCAGCGTCGTCTGCCTCAGGTAATACGGGTTGCCGGCCAGCTTGTCGGCCACGCTTTTGAGAGGATCGATACCCTGTGCGTAGAACCGCATGGTGGCGTCGGTGCGGTCCAAGCGGACCCCGTCCGGCGGGTCGGACTCGCACAGGGCCGGCGTGCCGTTGGCGATCGGGACTTCCAGGACGTAGGTCTCGATGTTCTCCCGCAGCAGCCGTTGCGGGTTGTCCTCCAGGACCTGCTTGCCCTTATCCATGATGAGGACCATATCGCAGATCTGGAACGCCTCCTCCATGTAGTGGGTCGTCAGCAGGATGGTCGTGCCCTGGGCCCGGAGCTGGCGGATCTTGTCCCAGATCACGTGGCGGACCTGCGGGTCCAGGCCGGTCGTAGGCTCATCGAGGATCAGCAGCTTGGGATGGTTGAGCAACGCGCGGGCGATGACCAGCCGCCGCTGCATGCCGCCGGACAACTCCCGGATCGGCGACTGAATCTTCTCCAACAGTTCGAGGAACTCCAGCAGCCCCTTGATCCGCTCCTTGGCCACCTTGCCTGGCAGGCCGTAGAACTTGGAGTAGATCAGGAGGTTCTGAATGACGTTGAGCTCGTCGTCCAGGTTATTCTCCTGCGGCACAACGCCGGAGAGGTACTTGATGGCCAGTTCGTCGCGCGCAGGATCATAGCCAAGCACGTCGATGCCCCCGCCGTTGTGGTTATCCCGGCTGCTCCGGCCGTAGATCATCTTCATCATCGTCGTCTTGCCGGCCCCGTTCGGCCCGAGCAGGCCGAAGCACGTGCCCTCCTCAACTTCGAAGCTCAGGTCATTCACGGCACAGAGCTTGGCGAACGACTTGCTGACGTTATGAACGCGAATTACTCTCATACTGCCAGCATAACAGACTTGCCCGGAGGATGCAAAACAGTCCCCTCTCCGCCCGGACAGCGATAGGGAATGGTCGCTTGAGATGTGGCCCCCCGCTGGCGTTGCCGTCCGTCAACCTGGTCGCGGACCCTCCCCCGAACAGCTCCGAATCACGAACCTGCCCCCGTCCTACCGGTCTATGCCAAAGCGCGAAGCTTCTCCTGTAGCCAGAGGTTGATCAGGGTTTCGGTTGACACGCCTTGCTCACGCGCCTGCTGGCGTACCCGGCGTAGTAAATCCTTCGCGACAGGACAATACACCTTGCTTGAGGACAAGTCTATCTCTACCTCGACGGGCTCCATGACGTCTTCATAGTCCGCACTGCTGTGAGTATCCCAGAAATCCGATAACTCCTCAAGCGTGTGAAAGTCCTCGGGCAGGACATCTCTTGGTGCTGACTTCTTATCTGGCATAGCTTCTTCGCTCCTTGTCATCCATATCTCGCGCGCTCAATATCAAAGCCTCGTTGGTCGCCTTGTGGATGAAGAAGACGACCAGATAGCGACCCGCATCTGTCTGGCTCAATGCGCGATAGACATCTTCGCCTCGATAATGGCCCTTCTTCATTCGCCGGATTCGTGGCTGCTTGCGGAAGAGCTGCTCCACTTCCTCTGGAATCACCTGATGCTTGACTTCAAGCTTCTCGACGATTTCCTCCAGCCAAATGAAGCCCACTATCCTCATCGCTCGACTCTTCTTTTGTATGTTGATCCTACAAGACACCGCGGCGCATTGTACGTTCGAACCGCCTGAAGGTGTTTCTTTCCGTCCCTACCGTACGCGCCGCTGCTAAACAGCGAGATTATCTTAAATTGCCGCAGACATCATAGCACGCCCCGACGGACCGGTCAACAGGTCGCCGAGAAATCGGCGTCTCCAATACCTCACACAGGACGATCGCAACGGTGGGTGTGTCGAAAACTACGACAATCAAGCTCCAACCCCAGATTCCACGGCCGGAATGAGCACACCTGGAAAAGGGACCGCGTACCTTCAGTTCCCCAGGTCGGCTACGGCACACAGTCTGCCGAACGACTTGCTGACGCTATGGACTCGAATCACTTTCATGGTGCCAGCATGACAGACTTGCCCGGAGGATGCAAAGCAGTCCCATCCCCCGGCGAACATCCGTATGCGACTGAACAGGACCTACTCAAATTGCATTTCCGTTAACCACCGGCTCTGCCGGTGAGCATTCACAAGGCTCTGCCGTTTCGTGCGTGTTTTTGGGTAGGTAGTTCCCCTTGAGGAAGGCCCCGCCGGGCCCAGGAGAACTACCATGAAAGAACGGCA
>JAPLMX010000259.1 GCA_026386805.1 Phycisphaerae bacterium
GCGTCTGGACGGTGATCGCCACCTGCCGCCAACAGAGTCGCCGCGTCTTCGAATTCTTCTGCCACGCCCTCAACGCCCATTTTCGACAAGAAGCCGCTCCCTCACTGTTGCGTTGACTGAAATTCGTGAACGGCTACCAAATGTCATCTTCACCTACAAGGGGACGGGAACCATGGCCCAGGCGAGCGCCCCCGTTCCTGAGAAGGAAGCGACTTATCCGGAGAACCGGATGTTCGGCAACAGTCTGCCAGCTTACGGATTGTACGCCCGCCACGTGAAGAACCTCGTCTGTCAAGATTTCCGGTTCAACCTGGGTGCCCCCGACGCACGTCCGGCCGTACTTCTGGACGATTGCCACAACGTCCGACTGACCGATTTTGACACAGCGGCGCCGTCCAACGATCAGCCTCTCGTACGCTTGATCCAGTCCACAAATGTCGCTCTATGCGGATATCAATCCGTCACGCCTATTGCGAAGTTCCTGCTGGTGGAAGGGAAAGCGTCGTCCGGCATCAAGCTCACGGGGAACGATCTCACGGGTGTGAGAAGTATCATCACGCTGGGCCAAGAGGGTAAAGACTCCGCTGTCCAGGAGTGGAACAATCTGAAGTAGACATCGCACTGATATTGTTCTTAGCGTGGGTCCCGTGTCTTGACGCCCGGCCTCGGGCGGGCGTAGAATCCGTGCATGGCGAAAAAGCTGAAAACACAGCCGTGTAAGGAGGACTTTATGCCTACCCGTCGTGAGTTTGTCCGCAATGTGCTGGCCGGCGCCGCGGCGCTGGCCGTGACTGAGACTTTTGCCCCCCGCCGTGTCCTGGGAGCCAACGATCGCATTCGCCTCGGCCTGATCGGCGCGGGCGGTCGGGGCCAGGAGATCTTCAAGTCCGCCCTGCAATGCCCTAATGTCGAGGCAGCCGCCGTGGCGGACGTCTACACCCGCCGCTTGGACGAAGTGAAGAAATTCGCGCCCCAGATCAAGACCTACCAGGACTTCCGCAAGCTCCTGGACGATAAGAGCATCGACGCCGTGCTGATCGCGACGCCCCAGCACCAGCACGTCCTGAACTTCGTCCCGGCGCTCCAGGCGGGCAAGGACGTCTACCAGGAAAAGACGATGGCCTTCAACCCGAACCACGCCAAGCGGATGCGCAAGGTCTTCCAAGGCTCGGGCCGGGTCGTCCAGATCGGCATTCAGTCCACCAGCAGCGACGCCGTCGCGCGGGCGAAGGAGTTCCTGACCCCCGAGAAGATGGGGACGATCACCGCGATCCACACGCACCACTATCGCAACGCCCCCTACGGCGGCTGGAAACGGGCGATCCCCGCCGACTGCGACGCGCAGCATGTGGACTGGCCCGGCTTCCAGGGCGAGGCCAAGCCGCGGCCCTTCGAGGCCAACCGGGTCATCAACTGGCGCTTCTACTGGGACTACGCGGGCGGCAACGTCTATGAGAACATGGTCCACCAGGTAGGCTTCTGGTACAAGCTGATGGGCCTCAAGATCCCGGCCAGTGTCACAATGACCGGCGCCAATTACCTGTCCCCGGAGATGGAGCTCCCGGACACGATGGACGTTTCCATGAGCCAGCCGGAGAATCTGCTGTTCACCTGGAACTCCATGTTCGGCAACAAGTACTTCGGCGAAGGCGACGACCTGGTCCTCGGCAACAAGGGCACGATCCTCCGTGACGACCGCGACCAAATCCGCTACGAGCCCCAGGACAAGCCCAGAGGGACGAAATCCGCCGAGCCGGCGGGCCCACCCGCCAAAAAGAGTGCGGACCTCATAGCCGGCGGCGACGCGACACTGACACATATACAGAACTTCTTCGATTGCGTGCGCAGTCGCAAGGAGCCGAACTGTCCCTTCGAGATCGGCTTCCGTTCCGCGATTGCCTGCTACATGTCCATTACCTCTTATCGCGAAAAGCGAACGGTCCGCTGGGACGAAAAGACCGAAGAGGTCGTCTGACTGAAGATTACACGTGCGGCCATGGCGTGCCCTGGGCTATGATATTATGGGCAGACAGCGGTTTCAGTAGTCGCATATACCAACAATTGATGGCTGTCCGCGGTATTCGGCGCATGATGCCGCAGAAGGAGCAGAACTATGAAACCGAAAATCGGCACCTTGACTATCGAGCGGTTTCGGGCGATTCGGCAACTGAAAATCGATGGTCTGGGGCGGGTCAATCTGATCACAGGGCGGAACAACACTGGAAAATCCTCAGTGCTGGAAGCCCTCCGCATTCTGGCCTCCGACGCCTCGCCGTCCGTCATCTACGACATTCTCCGCTTTCGCGAGGAGGATGTCAGGGAGACGGACGAGTCGTCGCGGCCATTGGACGCGGAAGGTCTTTTCCAGTTATCAAGCCTGTTCCACGGCTTTCCACAATTCTCCGCGAAGCTGGAGCCCATCGTGATCGCTTCGAATAGTGCGTCACGTCCCATGCGGCTATCGATGGCAGCGGGGTGGTTTCTGGAGGAACGAAACCCGGATGGATCGAGGAGACTTGTCCTTCAACAACAGGAGCTTTTCGGCGAGGGTGAGTCCCTGCCCGCGCTGGTGATTGAAGCCGGTGGCATGCGGCGAGTTGTCCCACTGAACTCCATGCCAAGCTACGCCTATCGGGGTCGCCCGATGCGGTCGGATATCGCAGATGAATCCCGTCTGCCATGCGTGTTCGTGAGTCCCTATGGAGGCGAACGAACCGCAACGCTGGGTCCTCTGTGGGACAAGATCGCACTCTCCGATCGTGAGAAAGATGTTGTCGAGGCCCTGCGCATCATAGACCCGGGAATATCGGCCGTCTCCCTGGTCGGAGGCGAGGCGCCGCGACGGACACGTACAGCGATAGTCCGGGCGACGGACATCCCTCACCCGGTTCCGCTGCGATCATTTGGCGACGGTCTGAATCGCCTTTTCAGCATCATTCTCTCACTGGTCAATGCGAAGGATGGACTATTGCTGATCGACGAGTTCGAGAATGGCATGCACCACACGGTGCAGACGGATACCTGGCGAGCCGTCTTCCGATTGGCCCGAGACCTTGATATCCAAGTGGTGGCCACTTCTCACAGTTGGGACTCCATTGAGGCGTTCCAGAAAGCGGCGAGCGAAGACCCGGAGGAAGGTGTTCTGATTCGGCTGTCGCGAAAAGGCGATAACATCATCCCGACTCTGTTCCGCGAGGATGAATTGGCCATCGCTGCTCGCGACCGAATTGAGGTACGATGACCTGGCTGCCAAAAAGATCCTCCTGGTTGAGGGCAGTGACGATGAGCATGTCCTCAAGCATGTATGTGGCACACGCGGTGTTCAGGAACTCGACGAGATTAAGCCGCAGGGTGGTGTCGAGCAACTACTGGAGAGCTTCCCAGTTCGCCTGAACGAGAGCGACGTTGAAGCGCTTGGTGTTGTCATCGACGCCGACACCGACTTGGCTGCCCGCTGGCGGTCCCTCAAAGATCGCTTGACCAAGGCGGGGTACGAGAATGTTCCCAGCGATCCCGTTTCTACGGGCACCATTCTCAATCCGCCGTCCGATGCCTTGCTGCCACGAGTAGGCATCTGGATCATGCCGGACAACCAGACCAGGGGCATTCTGGAGGATTTCTTGCGATTCTTGGTGCCTCAAGGCTCCTGCTTGTTCGAGCACGTTCAATCCAGCGTCGCCGCCATCCCGGAAGGCGAACGGCGCTTCAGTCAACTTGCCCAACCTAAGGCCATCATCCACACGTGGCTGGCGTGGCAGGAGGAACCTGGCAAACCTTTGGGAACTGCCATCACAGCCCGGTATCTTGATCCCGGGGTAGCGCAGGTTGACGTTCTCGTGTCCTGGCTCAACAAACTGTTCTTCCCATAGAAAGTGGCGATGGCGCATTAACAAGCGAAGTGCAACACGGCTTGGACAATAGCGAGCCAGCCGGCCGCTCATTCCCAGTGTTTGATCCGTGATCCTCGACCCTTGTTCGCCACTCATCGTTCAAGAGACAGTATCCGCAGATTTTGACGATTTACGCAGATTTGTCGCTCTGAATCTGTGTTATTACTGAATTTCGCATAATATAGTGACACCAGCGTTTCGTTCTCGTAGGCTGTCCGCATGGACAGAAAAGGACGAACACGAAGGGACTTCGATGAGTTGGAGAACCGCCGAAAGCAGGCCGCGCAGCTCTTTCACGCCGGGAAACGACAAGCCGAGGTCGCAAGACAATTGGAGGTCAGCCGGCAAAGTGTGAGCCGATGGTTCGAGACGTGGAAGAAGGGGGGAGCCCGGGC
>JAPLMX010000054.1 GCA_026386805.1 Phycisphaerae bacterium
ATTCCTCAAAGTGGCGGGTGCGGCGGCCGGCAGTTGTGCGCTGACATCGAAGACGCTCTTCGCCGGCCAACCAGCGACATCGGGTGGCGATGACCAAGTGGCCGGGCTGCCGCGGCGCGTCCTGGGGCGGACCGGTGCGAAGGTCTCCATTGTCGCCTTCCCGGGTCTGGCCTTGGCTCAACTGAACCAAGAGGAGGCCACGGCTGGGGTTCATAAGGCGTTCGATCAAGGCATCAACCACTTCGACGTGGCCCCCGCCTATGGCGACGCCGAGATCAAGATGGGACCGGCCCTGGAGGGCCTCGACCGCGGCAAGATCTTCCTGTCCTGCAAGACGAAGATGCGCGACAAGGACGGCGCTCGCAAGGAACTGGAGCGTTCGCTCACGCGGCTCAAGACTGATCATTTCGATCTGTACCAGATGCATCACATCCGCTGGACGAAGGAGGTCCAGCAGGCCCTCGGCCCCGGCGGGGCCATCGAGACCTTCCTCAAGGCCAAAGAGGAAGGCAAGATTCGCTACATCGGTTTCTCCGCCCACACGACCAAAGGGGCCCTGGAGATGATGAAGGGTTTCCCGTTCGACTCGGTCATGTTCCCCATCAGCTACGCCGAGCTGCTGACGCGCGAATTCGGCAAGGCCGTGCTGGAGGCGGCCCAGGAGAAGGGCGTCGCTGTGCTGGCCATGAAGGCGATCTACACTGGCGCCTGGCCGGCCGGAGCGTCGCGCACGCACAATTGGTGGTACCGGCCCGCGGAGACAGATGAGGAGGTCGATCTGGCCATCCGCTTTGCGTTGTCCCAGCCGGGCGTCGTGACCACTGTTCCGGCCTCCTTTCTGGACCTTCTGGACAAGTGCATCAAGGCGGCCAAGTCGTATCGGCCGACCACGGAGGCCGAGGTCGCGAAGCTGCGCGAGCGGGCGGCGGGGTCCGGCTCGGTCTTTCAGAAGGAAGACGAGGAGGCTACGGCGGGCCACGCGCATCAGCAGTCGCTATATCCCGATAGCCCGCATGGGTGCTGTCCTTGCATGAACGCTTGACATCGTCCGGCGTGCCTTGGGTGCCATGTCTACGAGGCGTAGACATAGCACCCGCCGTCCGGTTTGGGCGACATGCCCCAGCAAATCGGGAGGACCGATTATGAGTCTCCTCAGGGTCATGAGTGTTACTTGGCCTGTAGTCGTCGGTATGATCGTTTGCGCCAATCCTGCCGGGGCGCAGCCGCAACCGGGGCCTGCGCTTCGCTACACTGAGCCGGCACTCGTGTGGGACGAGGCGATGCCTTTGGGGAACGGCCTATTGGGGGCCCTGGTCTGGGGCGACGGCCGGCCGCTGCGCATCTCGCTGGACCGCACGGACCTGTGGGACCTGCGCCCGGTGCCGGAGTTCCATTCGGCCGAATACTCGTACAAGATGATGCGGCAGTGGGTCAAGGAGGGGCGGATCGAGGACCTCCACCGGCTGTATGACAAGCCCTACGGCTATCCCGGCCCGACGAAGATCCCGGCCGGCCGGATCGAGTTGAGATTCGACGACGATGCCCAATTCCAGACTGCATCGCTCGATATTGCCAAGGCAACGACCGAGATGCGATTGGATGACGGCACGGTCGTGCGCGTGTTTGTCCACGCGCAGGAGCCTCTGGGCGTCATCCATGTCACAGGCAAGTCGCCGCGCATCGCGCTGATCGCGCCGCCGTTTGCCGGCAAGATCACGGAGGAGGCCGGGGCGAACAAGATCAGCGCCGGCGACTTGGCCACCCTGCGGTATGAAGCGCCCGTCACACAAAGTGGTGACTCGTGGACCGGGTATCTACAGAAAGGCTGGGGCGACCTCCGATTCGCCGTGGCCCTGGCCTGGCGAAGCTCCGGCCGGGATTGGCTGGGCGCTTGGTCGATTTGCACCTCCAAGGACTCGGCCGATCCGCTCGCCGCCGCACGGAAACGCTGCGAGGCTGCCCTTGATGAAGGGCTTGACAAGCTCACCTGGGAGCATGAGCAGTGGTGGGCGGCCTATTGGAGCAAGGCGTCGGTCTCGGTGCCCAATCCGGTCATTGAGCGGCAGTGGTACTTGGAGACGTACAAGTTCGGGGCTGCGGCCCGGCCGGACACGCCGCCGATCACGCTGCAAGGGCCTTGGACGGCGGACGACATGAAGATCCCGCCGTGGAAGGGCGATTACCACCACGACCTGAACACGCAGTTGAGCTACTGGCCCGCCTACAGCGGCAACCGGCTCGACGGGGCGTTCGGATACGTGCGATGGCTCTGGGCGACACGGGAAAATGCCCGCGACTGGACGAAGCGGTTCTTCGCTCTGCCCGGCCTGAACGTGCCGATGACGGCTGACCTGGAGCAGAACCAGATCGGCGGCTGGCACCAGTACACGCACTCGGCGACGACCGCCGCATGGCTCGGACATCACTTCTATCTCCAATGGCGGTACAGCATGGACCCCCAATTCCTGGAGGAGCGGCTGTATCCGTGGCTGCGGGATACGTCGGTTTTCCTGGAGGCGGTGACGGAGAAAGGTGTGAATGGCAAGCGGACGCTGCCGCTGAGTTCTTCGCCCGAGATCAATGACGACCGCCTGACGGCGTGGTTTCCGTCGATCACCAACTATGACGTCGCGTTGATCCGCTGGGCGTTCAAGACAACCGCCGAACTCGCCACGGAACTCGGCAAAGCGGAGGATGCGCAGCATTGGCGCGGGGTGCTGGCCGAGATGCCGGAGTTGGCCGTCGATCCGAACAGCGGCAAGCTGCTCGTGGCCAAGGACTATCCGCTGCCGTTCTCGCATCGCCACTTCTCGCATCTGATGGCGATCCACCCGCTCGGTATGATCCGCTGGGAGAATGGTGTCGCCGACCAGGCGATCATCAAAGCCTCCCTGGCCGAACTGGACGCCAAGGGCACCTCGGCCTGGTGCGGCTACAGCTTCTCCTGGCTGGCCAATCTGGCGGCGCGAGCGAGGGACGGGGACAAAGCCGAGCGGGCCCTGGAGATCTTCGCTCGGGCATTCTGCCTGCGCAACGGATTTCACTGCAACGGCGATCAGTCCGGCAAGGGCTACTCGAGCTTCCGCTATCGCCCGTTCACGCTGGAAGGGAATTTCGCGGCGGCCGCCGGACTCCAGGAGATGCTCCTGCAGAGTTACAGTGGGACGATCCGCGTCTTCCCGGCGATTCCCGCGAGTTGGAAGGACGTCTCCTTCAAGACCCTGCGGGCCGAAGGGGCCTTTCTCGTCACCGCCGAGCGCAAAGAAGGCGTGACGCAGCGGGTCGAGATCATCGCCGAGAAGGGCGGCCTGCTTCGGCTGGAGAACCCGTTCCCAGAGGCGTCCTACGCGGTGACCGGCATCGATGGCGGCAGTGTCAAGATGGAGGGCACGGACCTTATTGTCGCAACTACGCCCAGCCAGCGGCTGAGCTTCTCGCGCAGGTGAGCGCGCTCTTGGTAGGGCGAGCGTCCCCGCTCGCCTGTCTTGCCCCGTGGTCGCCGGCGATATCGCGCGCAAACGCGCGATGAAGGGACGAGCGGGGACGCTCGTCCTACGAAGATGACCGAATCTGGTTTGGCCAGGCCGACAGCGAGAGATTTTCTGTGGCCAACGATTTGTGGATCGGGTCTAATAGTTCGGTGCAAGCCGGTTGGTTTGTGTCGCATAAGGTGGCATCGTGTACTTTGAAGGAGGCAAGGCCGTGGACCGTTGCAGAGGAAAGGTTGTCGTGGTGTTGGCTCTGGTTGTTCTGTCGATGAGTCCGTCCCTTTGGGCACAGGGGAGCTGGAAGGTCGCGTCGCCCAACTCTCAGACGGCCATTACGGTTCGGCTCGCGGCGGGGCTTTCTTATGAGGTCGAGTGCGCCGGTAAGGCGGTTCTGGATGCGTCACCGCTTGGCATCACTCGCAAGGACCAAGCCTTTGTCGATGGTCTCAAGCTTGTCGAAGCCGGTGCCGTCAAGACCATCGATGAGACGTACACGATGACGACCGGCAAACGCCGCGTGTGCCGCAATCATGCCAACGAGCAGACGCTGGTCTTTCAGAACACCGGCGGGGCGAAGGTCGAGCTGATCGTGCGGGCCTACAATGACGGCGTCGCCTTCCGCTACCGTTTCCCGGAGCAAAGCGGCGACAAGTACACCGTGACGAGCGAAGCGACCGGCTTCCGCCTGCCGCAGGATGGCAAGGGCTCCCCAACGCAGAATTCCGCGTTGGGGAGCCCCAAGATGTGGGTCCATCCGTATGACCGGCCCTCCAAGTACACGCCGGCCTATGAGACCTATTTCGTCAACGGTGTCGCCGCCGGGACCGCCTCGCCCACGGAGTTCGGCTGGGCGTTTCCCCTGCTCTTTTGCAGCGGCGACCACAGCCGCTGGGTGCTGCTGACGGAAGCGGGCTTAGACGGCTCGTACTGCGGCTGCCATCTGACCCAGAAGGCGGCCGAGGGCGTCTATCGAATCCAGTTCCCGGACGAGGCCGAGGGCAATCACGTTGGGTGGGTCGAGCCGACGTGGACGCTGCCTTGGGCGACGCCCTGGCGGGTCATCATCGTGGGGGACTCGGCCGGCGACATTGTCGAATCCACGCTCGTGACCGACGTCAGTCCGGCGTGCGCCGTCAAGGACACGAGCTGGATCAAGCCGGGACGGGCCTCGTGGAGCTGGCTGTTCGATCACGACAGTCCGCAAGATTGCACCAAGCTCAAATCCTGGGTGGATCTGGCTGCCGCGATGGGCTGGGAATACTCGCTCGTCGACGCCAACTGGACCCAGATGAAGAACGGCACGATTCACGACCTGCTCGCCTATGCGAACGGCAAAGGCGTGGGCCTGCTGTTCTGGTACAACTCGGGCGGGCCGCACAACTCTGTCTCCGAGAAGCCGCGCGGCCTGATGGACGACCGGGATATCCGGCGTGAGGAGTTCCGGCTCCTGAAGAAATGGGGTGCCAAGGGCGTCAAAGTCGATTTCTTCCAGAGCGACAAGCAAAACATCATCCAGCTCTATCAGGACATTCTCCAAGATGCGGCCGAGGCCCAGATCATGGTCAACTTTCACGGCTGCACGCTGCCGCGCGGCTGGTCGCGGACCTATCCGCACCTGATGAGCATGGAGGGCGTCCGGGGCGAGGAGTGCTACAGCTTCGACCGCCAGTTCACGACGGAGGCCCCGATCCACAATGTCATCCTGCCGTTCACCCGCAACGCCGTCGGGCCGATGGACTACACGCCCGTGATGTTCAAGGACAACGTTTACAAGCACTTGACGACCTACAGCCACGAGCTGGCCCTGCCCTTGATCTTCGAGTCGGGCTGGCTGCACTTCGCCGGCGGGGTCAAGGAGTACCTCGACCTACCCGAAGCCCCGAAGACCTTCTTGCAGCACGTCCCGGTCGTTTGGGATGAGACGCGCTTCCTCGCGGGCGAGCCGGGCCAATACGTTGTGCTGGCCCGACGTAGCGGCAACCAATGGACCGTCGGCGGCATCAACGGCGAGAACGCGGGCCGCGACGTGGACGTGCCGTTGTCGTTCCTCGCCCAAAGCCGCTGCACGATGACGGTCATCGAAGATGGCAAGACCCCGCGCACCTTCGATTCTGAGACCAAGGCCGTGACTTCCCAGGACCATCTGGAGGTCCGTCTGCAACCCTACGGTGGCTTCGTCGCCACGCTCACCCCGGCACGGTAGAGTAGGGCGAGCGTCCTCGCTCGCCGGTGAGATGAGAACCCGGGAAGGCACGGGGCCAAACGAGGGTGTTCCCGCATGTAGCCCAGCCGCCCTCGGCTGGGTAGTCTTCAGAACCACCCCCGGGGGCGGGGGTGCTACAAGATCGCTCATTCTCATCGAGCCCTTGGTGGCGCAGTCCGGAGGACCGCCCTTTCAAGAATCCTCCATTTTTTCCTGTTGACAAATTCAATTGCGCAATTAAAGTATTGAAAATAACTGTAAAAAAGAAGGGCGGTACGGATGAAGAAGAAGCAACGAAAGGATGCCCAAGAGACTCGGCAGCGTCTCCTGGCGGCGGCCGTCGAGGTCTTCGCTGACAAGGGATTCTGGGAGACCACCCATGCCGAAATCTGCGCGAGAGCCAAGGTCAACACGGCGGCGGTGAACTACCACTTTGGCAGCAAGGAAAATCTGTACGTCGAGGCCTGGAAGCACTCCTTCGAGAGATCGATCGAGGCTCATCCGCCGGATGGCGGGGTCGCGCCCGGGGCGCCGGTGGGACAGAGGCTGCGCGGCAGGATTCTGGCGTTCATGCAGCGCATGGCGGACCCGAACAGTTGCGAGGTCGAGATCATGCACAAGGAAATGGCAAACCCGACGGGACTTCTTACGGAAGCTCTCCAGCAGGCCGTCGAGCCGATGCGGCGGGATATGCGGTCGGTCGTGCAGGAGTTGTTGGGGGAGGGGGTGAGCGAGCAGCAGATTCATTTCTGCGAGATGAGCCTCATGGGCCAATGTTTCGGCCCGATGCTGCACTTGCGACACGCCCGAATGGCGCCGGGCAGCCCGCGTCCCCCCGGCCCGTCCTTCGAGTTTGGCGTCGAGGAGCTGGCCGATCATATCACGCAGTTTAGCCTAGCCGGGATCCGTGGCGTTCGCGAAGAAGCCCGGAAGGGACACAAGGCCGGCAGGAAGCGGCGACAGGGCGGCGATGCCTCGAAACAGGAGTGACCCATGAAAGCTGTGCAAGAGACCATCTTTGTCGGACCGATGTCATGGTTGTGGGAGGTGCTCGCGGTGCTGCTGCTGACTGGGTGCACTGTGGGGCCCAACTATGTCCCGCCCGAGACGACAACCCCTGCGATCTGGCACGCGCCACTCGATGACGGCTTGGCCGCCGAGGAGGCGAATCCCCAGGCTCTGGCTTCCTGGTGGGTGGCGCTCGACGATGCAGAGCTTTCCCGTCTGATCGAGCGTGCCGTGGCGGGCAATCTCGACCTGAAGAAAGCGCAATCGCGAATTCGCGAGTCGCGGGCCCGCCGCAGTGCCGCCCGCGGTGCGTTCTTTCCCACTTTCGATGCGGCGGGAGCCGCCTCCTGGGGTCGCACCGGCGCGGTCTCGGGGGCCAGCAGGAGCAGCGAATCGTACGCGTCGAACCTCGATGCAGGCTGGGAACTGGATCTCTTTGGCGGTACCCACCGCTCCGTCGAGGCGGCCCAGGCGAATCTGCAATCCAGAGAAGAGGACCTGCGCGATGTGCTTGTCTCTCTATTGGCGGAGACGGCCCTGAACTACGTCGAGGTGCGTACCTATCAGGCCCGGCTCGCTGCCGCCGAGGCAAGCCTGCGGGCCCAGGACGAAACCTACCAGTTGACCTTGTGGCGATGCGAGGCCGGTCTGGACGATGAGCTGGCCGTACAGCAGGCCCGGTACAACCTGGAGAACACCCGCTCCCAGATGCCCACCCTGCGCACCGGGCTGGCGGAGGCCATGAACCGCATCGCTGTGCTGCTCGGGGAGCCGCCGGGCAGTGTTCATGCGGACCTGGAGAAGCCGGAGCCGATCCCGGTGCCTCCATCGGAAGTCGCGGTTGGTGTGCCGGCCGACGTGGTGCGGCGCCGGCCCGACGTGCGGCGGGCCGAGCGCGAGCTGGCGGCCCAGACGGCACAGGTCGGCGTGGCCACAGCGAACCTCTACCCCAAGCTGACGTTGAACGGCTCCGTCGGCCTGGAAACCCTCTCCCTGGGCAATCCGTCCTCCTCCGGCGCCTGGAGCGCCAGCGGCGGCCCTCGGATAAGCTGGCCGATCTTCAATGCGGCCGTCCGGCCCAACATCGAGGTGCAGTCTGCGTTGCAGGAACAGGCCCTGATCCAGTACGAGGCCGCCGTTCTGAGCTCGCTGGAGGAGGTCGAAAACGCCCTCATCGCCTACGCCCAGGAGCAGCGCAGGAGAGACAATCTGCGGGAGGCGACGCAAGCGGCCCAAGCGGCGGTCGAGCTGGCGCGGCACAAATACCAGGCGGGCCTGACCGATTTCAGCAACGTCCTGGATGCGGAGCGCTCGCTCCTGTCGTTCCAGGACCAGTTGAACCAGAGCAACGGGACCGTGACCTCCAACCTGATCCGGTTATATAAGGCCCTCGGAGGCGGATGGACCTCGCTGGCGGTCGCCCCGGCGGCGCCGGAGGCCGTGAAACAGCTTTGAGATATGGAGAGAAGAAATGAGTCCCAAGTCACAGCCTGAGTCGGATATCGCCAAGACCCTCGACCTCGATCGCGCCGCAAGTCGCGGCAGACGATTGAAGCGATGGCTCATCATCATTCTCTTGGTCGCTGTGGTCGTGGTTGTCGTGGTCATGCGCAGGGGCGCCGGTAACTCCGCCACGACGTCGTTCGAGACCCAAGAAGCCCAGAAGGGGAATCTCGTCGTCCTTGTCACCGCCACGGGCACCCTGCAACCCACCAACAAGGTGGACGTCGGCAGCGAGATCTCGGGCATCGTCAAGAGCGTTGAGGCGGACTACAACGGCAAAGTCAAGATCGGGCAGGTTCTGGCCAGGATCGACACCTCGAAACTCGACGCGCAGGCAACACAGTCCAAGGCCGCCCTGGAGTCGGCCAAGGCTAAGGTCCTGCAGGTCAAGGCGACCCTGAGCGAAACCAGCAGCAAGCTCGCACAGTATCAGCGCGTGCGCGAGCTGAGCAAGGGCAAGGTGCCGTCGCAATCGGAATTCGATGCGGCCCAGGCGGCCTTCGAGCGGGCCAAGGCGGATGAAGCCAGCGCCGCGGCGGCCGTCGCCCAGGCCCAAGCCACCCTCGAAGCCATTCAGACGGACATCGCGAAAGCAGTCATCCGGTCGCCCATCAACGGCATCGTTCTGACCCGCAGCGTGGAGCTCGGCCAGACCGTGGCCGCTGCCTTTCAAGCCCCGGTGCTGTTCACCCTGGCCGAGGACCTGGCGCAGATGGAGCTGCGCGTGGACGTGGACGAGGCGGACGTGGGCCAGGTCAAGGAGGGCCAGGACGCCACGTTCGACGTGGATGCCTACGCGGACCGCACGTTCAACGCGCGGATCACCCAGACCCGCTACGGGTCCAAGACCGTGGATGGCGTCGTGACCTATGAGACCGTGCTGAAAGTGGACAACTCGGACCTGTGCCTGCGCCCGGGAATGACGGCCACGGCGGATATCACCGTCAAGAAAGTCGAAGGCGCTGTCCTGGTGCCCAGCGCCGCGCTGCGGTTCACCCCGCCTGTGCTCGCGGACACGACGAAGAAATCCTCCCGCGGTCTGCTCGGGGCGATGCTTCCGCGTCCGCCCATGGGCCAGTCCAAACCACAAGAGAATGGAACCGGCAACGGCAAACAGCAAAAGGTCTGGACGTTGAAGGATGGACAGCCCGTCGCGGTCCCCGTCACCATCGGGGCCACCAACGGGATTATGACGGAAGTGCTCACGGGCGACGTCCAGCCGGGGACGGTGCTGGTGATCGATGTCGCTGCGGTCAGGAGATGAGCATGACGGCCACAAGCCAAACGGACAAGCGGTCTTTGATCGAGCTGCGGGGCGTGACAAAGGTCTACGGCGCCGGCCACGCGGCCACGCACGCGCTGCGAGGCATCGATCTGGACATCGGGGAAGGCGATCTGGTCGCGGTGATGGGTCCCAGCGGTTCCGGCAAATCCACGTGCCTGAACATCCTCGGCTGTTTGGATACGCCCACGGCGGGGACCTACACGTTCCAAGGCGTCGAAGTCGGCCAACTGGACCGCGACCAGCGGGCCCGGTTGCGCCGCCACTACCTGGGCTTCGTGTTTCAGGGCTATAACCTGCTGAGCCGCACGTCGGCCATTGAGAATGTGGAACTGCCCTTGGTCTATCGGGGTGTCCCTGCCAGGACCCGGCGGGCCCACGCGCGCCGGGCCCTGGAAGCGGTGGGGCTCCAAGGACGGGAAAAACACGCGCCCAATGAGTTGTCGGGCGGGGAGCAGCAGCGGGTGGCGATTGCCCGCGCGATCGTCACGGGACCGGCCGTGCTGATGGCCGATGAGCCCACGGGCAATCTGGATACCGCCCGAAGCCATGAAATCATGCAACTGCTCGTCGAGCTCAACCGGCGGGAAGGGATCACCATCGTTATGGTCACTCACGAGCCGGACATGGCGGCCTATGCGAAACGCATCGTCCATTTTGTGGATGGCCTGGTCGAATCCGACAAACGAAATGGGAGTCACATCTAATGCTCTGGGACACGATTTTTCTGGCCTTGCGTGAAATCAGGCGCAACGTCATACGCTCGTTCCTGACCATCCTGGGCATTGTCATCGGCGTGGCGTCGGTGATCACCATGGTGACGCTCGGCGGAGGCGCCACCGTCCAGGTGACCAACCAGATCGCCAGCCTGGGCAGCAACCTGCTGATGGTCACGCCGGGCAAACGAATGGGGCCGGGCCAGTCTTCCGCATCGGCGCCGTTCCGGGCCAAGGACGTCGAGGCCATTGCCAGGGACATCCGGTCCGTTGCGGCGGTGGCCCCGGCCTCGACCAAGCCCGTCACGGCCATCGTTGGCAACGAGAACTGGTCGACCACGGTCACCGGGACCGACAACCAGTATATGAAGGTGCGCATGTGGCCCGTCCAGACGGGCCGGGAGTTCAGCGACAGTGAGCTGCGCGCCGGGGCGGCCGTCTGCATCATCGGGGACACCGTGCGCCAGAAGCTCTTCGGCGGGCTGGAGCCTCTCGGAAACAGGATTCGCCTGGGAAAGCTCTCGTTCCAGGTGATCGGCCTGCTGGAGGCCAAGGGCCAGAGCAGCATGGGCACGGATCAGGACGATCTCGTCTTGCTGCCCCTGCGGACCTTCCAGCGGCGCATCTCGGGCAACCAGGACATCAGCCTCATCCAGGTCTCCATCCGCGACGGCGAGTCCACGGAGAAGGCCCAGCGCGACATCGAGCGGCTGATGCGCGAGCGCCGGCATATCGCGCCGAACGCGGACGATGACTTCAGCGTGATGGACATGAAGGAGATCACCAAAATGCTCACCGCGACCACGCAGGTGCTCACCGGCCTGCTGGGGGCGGTGGCCGCCGTGAGTCTCCTGGTCGGCGGGATCGGCATTATGAACATCATGCTCGTATCAGTCACCGAACGGACGCGGGAGATCGGCACGCGTCTAGCCATCGGGGCCTTGGAGCGTGAGGTCCTCATGCAGTTCCTCGTCGAGGCCGTCGTCCTCTCCTCTTCCGGCGGCCTATTCGGGATTCTCCTGGGTCTGGCGGCCTGCCTCGGCCTCAAAAACGCCCTCAAGGTCCCCTTCGTCCTCAATCCGGGGATTGTTGTTGTCGCCTTCCTGTTCTCAGCGGCCGTAGGCGTCGTCTTCGGCTACTTCCCAGCACTCAAGGCGGCTCGTCTCGATCCCATTGAAGCCCTCCGCCACGAGTGACGGCGCTCACCAATTCTTGGCGCCATCAACGGCGAGAACGCCGCTGCGACGTGGACGTGCCGGTGTCTTTCGTCGGCCAGAGCCGCTGCACGATGACCGTGATCGAGGACGGCAAGGCGCAGCGCACCTTCGACAACGAAACCAAGGCCGTAACGGCCCAGGATCATCTGGAGGTCCGCCTACAACCCTACGGCGGCTTCG
The DNA here is from genome assembly GCA_026386805.1 of Phycisphaerae bacterium. Lineage (GTDB taxonomy): Bacteria > Planctomycetota > Phycisphaerae > Sedimentisphaerales > Anaerobacaceae > PLanc-01. The sequence goes on from JAPLMX010000054.1 coordinate 11,598, forward strand.
TCGCCACCCTCAGCCCGACCCGGTAGCGCGTTGTGGCGGATTTCCTCAACCACGAATTACACGGATGTCACGAACATTCGTACTACTACCTGTTCGAATCTTGTTTTCTTGCGCGAATTTTGGCTGCGGCCAAAGGCCGCGCTGTAAGATTGGTGTGATTCGTTGTTTCTCAGTCTCACAGGTGGACCTTGGCCCATGCGGCCTTGTCATTCCCGCGATGCTTGGCCTCGACCTGATCGGGGGGGCGGGGAATCCAGGTTTCCTGACCACGAAGAGCACGAAGGGGCACCAAGAAAGGCGGGACGATGGAGCCGCAAAACACACAAAAGCGACTTGGTGGGGTGCGCCATGCACACCTTCTCCTTATACATACAACAGGAGTCGCCAAAACCACATAGAATCACAGGCTCGCTCCGAAGGCTGACCTCACCTTACGCAACATCATCCCCCCAATCACTACTTAAGCTCTGGTCCCAGAATCCTGCCCGGCCCAATTTTTCAGTTGAACTCCGCACCATCGTCATTTAGATTATCTCTCGCAGATAGCTTGTCAGCAAGGAGTGTCGATGCATTGTGCGGAACATCACATGTGACCAGCAGCCTGTCCTTTCTGGAAGCCATATAGGCGGAACTTAGGGATGAGAATCGCATCAAGCATACGGACATCCAGATATGAAGAAATTGCCTTATGTTAACCCTGACCGTCTGGCTGATGTCATGGCCTTGATTCAAGTTTTGGCATTGCACAAGTACAGTCACCGAAGTGACAAGGAATTGACGGATGAAATGCAGGGACCTCCTCGTTCCGCATCTGCATGGAAAGAGATTGCCCAGCAGCATCCTGAGTTCTTTCGTGTGAACGACGAGGAGAGACTAGGTGTATCCTTGGTTTCAAGACATGTCTTGCCCAAGGATGAGAATGGCACGCGTGAATTACCTTCCGACTTTGCGTCCATGCTTCTCCAAACAGCAATTGGTCTTCATGATCGTCAAGTAGATCTCGCTAATCGCTGGAAAGCATATATTCCAATTGTGGTTGCAGTGATCGCAGGTGCCTTGACTACCTTGAACATTTTTCTCACGTCTTGGCTTCGGAAGCCATGAAAAAAGGCGCGGAGATAAGGGACGCTATGGGGTCGGGGACTATGGAGTTGCCTTTAGGACACGCGGGGGTCGGGACACCTCGCGTCACACCTACACATTTCATAGACAGGCACCCATGGATAGCCACCGTTTTTCGGCCTGCGCAATCAGTGCCCGTCGCTGGCGTCCCTTTCATGCGGCGGTCTTGAGACTGACATGGATGCCGGCTCTCGTGGCCAGGGTGATGAGCATTTCAGATCAAGAAACACGTTGCCGGAAGAGTTGAGAATATCTTAGCTCGTGGTTTGCCTCCAATGTGGCTGAAGGGTCCCGAGGCTCTCCGGAATGCCGGAGACCTTTGTCCAGTGCGTGGTCCAGGTGGTTTCAGGGGTGAGGTTCAGGATGTACTTGTAGCGGGTATCCCGGACGCATCGCTGCGGGAAGATGTTCATATCGCCGTCCCGCGTGTGGCTTGCGTAGATGGTGCCACGGAAGGACTTCTCTTTGCCCGCCAGCACGGGCAGAAAGCTCTTTCCATCGAGGCCCTGCGGGGGCTCGCCGCCGCGACATTGCTGTGTGAGTCGTGCATCGCCGGTCGGGTTCACTTGGCTGATGCGGGCTTGTCGATCGCGGCTCTCAATTGGAGTTTTCGCTCCGGGGAGGCGATGAAGAGGTCCTCCGGGAACTTGCGGTAGGACACGATGTCGTTGTAGATCGCCGCACCTTGATAGGCGTTCAGACCCATGCCGGCCAGGTATTGCAGCCGGAGGTTGCGATCCGTATTGATCTGGGCATCGCTGAGCCAGTCTCTCAAATCCAGTCCCTGCCCTGCGTAGGTCGAGAGCAAGGCCATCGCCGATTCGAATTTCACTTCCGCCAGCGAGGCCATCACGTTCATGTGATCGGTGCGTTCCAGCCGCTGCTGGAGCTCATCGACGTTGATCTTCGTCGGCTCGACCTGGCCGAGCAGGACCACGTCGTAACCTTCTCCCTTGATGTCATTGCTCCAGATCGTGCCGTAGGGAAAAGCGGCGAAGAAGGTCGCCATTTCGCTTTTCACGACGTCCGGGCTGCTTTCGTACAGGGGCACCCACTGGGTGACGATGCCGCCCGGATTCAGATGCCGCCGGCACAGCCCGAAATACTCCTTCGTGTACAGGGCCGCCGAGCCTTTGACCCAGGGGTGGATCGGGTCGGAGGTGATGACGTCGAATTTCTCATGGGTCGTCAGGATATAGTGCCGGGCGTCATCGTACACGACCTGGACGCGCGGGTCCTGCAGGAAGTTGTAGTTCTCCTTGCTGAAGAAGCCCGCCGCGACCGTGGGGATCAGCGGCTCGATCTCGCACAGGACGATCCTCTCGACATCCGGATGCAGCACGAAGCAGCCGGCGGTGACGCCCGCGCCGCAGCCGACGACGAGGACCGACCGGGGCTTGGAGTGCACCAGGGCGGAGAGGTGGCCCAGCATCCGTTGCAGCCGCATGTCGGCCGGCTCCGTCGAGGCTTCCACCTTGCCGCAGACGTGAAAGCTGACGATATCGCCGTCGAGCAGAGTCACCGCAATCGTCGAATTCATCCCCTCGCCGACGTACATCGCCTCGGCGACCTGGGTTCGCGACGCCAAGTACCGCCCGTAGGCGATCAGCCCCGCCGGGATCGTTGGCACACTCCAGGCCAGCGGCACCGCCAGTAGCGGCACGAGGGCGAGTGCCGCCCAGGCCGGCCATCGTCCGACGTGTTGTCCGGGTGGCAGCGTCAAGGTCGAAGGCATGTGCGTAACTGGACTGGCAGAGGCTACCTCGGGTGGCACGGGCAAACTCGTTTGCCCGTGGGGCTGCGGGTGATCGGACTCGACAGAACGAACACCGTCAAGCAAGTTTGGCGGTGCCACCCGGCGCATCACAGACCTCAAGCTGCCACCTGATCTCGCCCGAATCGTTGACATCAGGATCAGCATGACGCCAACGGCCGCGACGCCGATCATCACTCGCTGACTGCCGCGCGTGCCCAGCCAGGGGATCAACACCATGCTGAAGGCCAGCGAGCCGAGGATCGCGCCGACCGTGTTGGCCGCGTATACGCCTCCGACCAGCCGGCCGGGCTCTCGTCCCGGCGACACCACGGACGCCAGGGCCAGGGGGAAACTCGCTCCCCACAGGATCGCCCCCGGCAGTACCGCCCACGCGCAACGCACCAAATCGAGCTGGAAGCTGAGCCAGGGACTCTTGGAGAGGGATGGGTCGATCGGCCAGTAGGGCAGAGAGTCCGCCAGAGCGTAGGCCGCCCAGGCAATCGCCCCCATCAGCAGGAACTGGCAGATACCCAGCGCCGCCCGCGGACGGAGGCTGTGGCGTGAGATCACCGACCCGATGCTGCTACCGATGCCCAGTCCGACGAGAAAGACCGCCAGAATGATGGAGAAGGTGTAGACCGTCCCGCCCAGCAACAGCGACAGATTTCGCGTCCAGACGACCTCCGCTCCCAGTGCGGTGAGTCCGGACAGCGCGATGACCAGGTAGACGATCCTCGCCCCGGCAGGGCGTGCCTGGGCTCCCAAATGCGACTCATCGCGTTGGGGGACCCCGTCCTCGCTCGCGTAGCACGGGCATTCTGCCGGTGATTCCGAATCCAGGGGCGGGACGCCCATGCTACGATGGTCGTGCGGGGACGCACGGCCTACAGACGTCTGGTAGGGCGTCCGTGCGGCGAGAAGCAGGGCGGTGAAGGCTACGGCGAGATTGAGGGCTACTGCGACATAGGTCGCAATGGCGGCGTCGTGGACCCTCAGCAGGTAGAAACCGGCCAGAAGGCACCCGAAGACTGCCCCGGCGATGTTGCTGCCGTAGAAGAAGCCCAGCCAGGAGACCCCCTGGGGCGTAGCCTGGACCCAGCGGGCGACCGCCGGCAGGGTTGCGCCCATCAGCAAGGTGGGGGGCAGCAGGCACATCGCACAGACGGCCCCGCGCATCAGGATGCTCGCCGGGCCGGGCCGGACGTGGGCTACGTAGAGTTGATCGACGTAGGGTATTGCGAAGAGTATGACAAGGCCCGCGATCCCAATTCCCAGCTCGATCAGGGCGTATACTCGTAGCGGGTGCCGCTTTGCGGAGATGATTCTTGGGAGGGCGAGGCTGCCTAAGCACATGCCGCCCATGAAGGTCCCGAGCAGCACGCCCAAGGACACGGCGGACGAGCCGATCACCAGTTGGAGCGACTGAAGCCAGACGATTTCATAGATCAGGGCGGAGCATCCACTGCCAACGAACAGCAGCGTCAACAGCGGCAGCCGCCGCCGTGTCGCAGGCGAAAGGTCGGATTGATCCAGAGTCTGTGTGTTGCTCACACTGCTATAGTGGCCTCCATGCCGTCACTGGTTACGGATTTCCGTGCGGAATCCGCAGGGCCGCCGGCCCGTGCGAGAGGCTCCGGGATGGATTTATACTCCCGCCCGTCAGCAGGGCGGGCCCGGGTTCAGGAGGACTTGATGTCGGTCTTGTGCGGGAGCCATTTGACCAGGGCTGAAGGGATGTTGGGACTCCTCGGATTCACCGTGATCGTTCCCGCCGAAGGGGAGACGACCAGGTCCATGTCCTCCATGGGAACCGCGCCAAGCAGAACCGAGTCCCCGATGACCAACGCCCCGGTGAGGCAGGTCCGGTTCGCGAACCTGATCCGGATGGGACCGACATAAGGAACGACATGGGATCGTTCGTCGGCCGTTGTGACCTCACGCTTCTCGATCTCCGGCAGTTGCAGTTGCACCGCTACATGCTTAGGGATGCAGATGGTCATCGCCCCCGTATCCACCATCGCACGGGTCGTCAAGGGCTTGAGCTTGGGCTTACTCGGATTTGACAATTCAATGTCTGCTTCGATCATTCCCCCGGTTGCTGTCTCCTTGCTCCGCGCGCTTGCTGTTCTCATAACCTGTTCTCCGTACGATATCCTAATCATACCTCCACAGGGCTACCTTCCGCAAGCTCAAGTCCTATCCGGGATTCAATCGTCGCATTCGACGTCGGTCCTGTGAGGGAGATGTTCGAGGGGGCAGCCTTGGCACTTGGGGCGGGGTTTGCAGTAGTCCTTGCCGGTCATGACGAGCAGGGCGTGGAACTCATTGAACAGGGCTGGGTCGGACTCCAGGTGGGACATGAAGAGATTCTGCAATTGCTGGTAGTCGAGGTCCGGGCCGATCAGGCCATGGCGAACCATCACCCGGGCGGTGTAGGTGTCCACGACGAAGACCGGGCGGTTCAGGGCGTAGAGCAGGATCGAGTCGGCGGTCTCCGGGCCGATGCCGGAGATGCTCAGGAGCTCTTCCCGCAGGCGGGCCGTATTGATGGATTCGAGGTTCTTCAGGTCCCCGCCATAGCGGTCGCACAGCCAACGGATGAAGTTCGTGAGCCTCTTGGCCTTGACGCGGAAGTAGCCGGCGGGGCGGATCAGCAGCTCAAGCTGTTCCATGTCCATCTCGTGCAGCTTGATCGGATCGAGGCAGCCGGCGGCTTTGAGGTTTGCGATCGCCTTGGCGACGTTGGTCCAGCTTGTATTCTGGGCCAGGATCGCACCGACGGCAACCTCGAACGGCGTCTCGCCCGGCCACCAGTGCTGCGGCCCGAAAAAGTCCAGGAGCGACTGGTAGATTCCAAGTAACAACTCGCGTGTGGTTTTCATCGAATCCTATCGTGACAGAATCCATCATCCATTTGGAGGAACTACGCGTATTATATCGGTCCCGGTTCCCAAGCCAACCGCAGGCTCTTGTAATTTCGCGGCGGCTCCAGTAAACTCGGCATGTTCCACGGGTGACGTATCCAGGGGTGTTCAGAGAGAGTGCACGACCGGAAAAGGTGACGCTTGCCGACGACAGGCCGGAAAAAGAAGCAGAAACACGACTACCCGACAAGCCAGTTGCTCAATTTCGCACGCGACTCGTACTTGGAGCGGACCAGCCGGCCGATTTACGCCATCCTTTTCCTGGTGCCGTTCATCATCTTCTATGAGATCGGCACGATCCTGATCAATACAGACGTTCTGACCCAGTACCAGGTTCGCGTGGTGGCGTTTGTCTGGGTCCAGGACGTGCTCCTGCACCTCGGCACGAGCAGCCGGTTTGCGTGGATCGCCCCGCCCCTGGTGGTGGTCGTGATTTTGACCGGTCTGCAGATCGCCTCGAAGAAGCAGTGGTACTTCTGCCTGAGCGATTATACGCCGATGATCCTGGAATGCGTGTTTCTGGCCGTGCCGCTCATCGTCCTGAGCCTGCTCTTCAACAGCCCTGGCACGAGGCCTAATAATCTCCCCCGGCCCGACAGTGTGCGTGCGACCGTCCAGGTGAGCATGGCGGCGCAGCCGCGGGCGGTCGCGCCGCAGGACTTGGTGGCAACCCTGGATCAACAGAACGGCGTTCGCCCGAAGGTACACTCGTTCATGACGAACATCGTGACCGGGGTCGGCGCGGGGATCTACGAGGAGCTCGTGTTTCGGCTGGTCCTCATCTGTGCCCTGATGGTGCTGTTTCAGGATGTGATCGGACTGAGCCGCCAGAACGCCATCACGCTGTCAGTGCTGATGTCGGCGGCTCTGTTCAGCGCGCACCATCACATCGTCTGGATCGACGGCGGGCTGGCCCGCAGTGCCCCGTTCAACTGGACGGAATTCAGCTTTCGCACGATCGCCGGCGTCTACTTCGCTGTCCTGTTCGCCATCCGGGGTTTCGGCATCACGGCCGGGACCCACGCTTTTTACGACATCATTGCCACCTTCGTAAACGCGTTTTTCTTCGACCAGTAGCCGCCGTGAAACCCTTTGATTCTTCCTCTGGCGGGATTGGGGAAGAAATCTGCCGTGTCGTTAGTCGTTTGCTTGGGGGGATTTGCGCAATCATCGTCCCATAAGGGCCTCCCGAGGCGGTTATCAGTATTGATATTGAGCTTGAATCGCAGCGTCGAATCCGGTATAATACCCAGAAAGGTAGAGCAGGGTCATTCGGGGTTTTTCATTATGGAATCGCCGCAAATCAATGTCGGGATCGACCAACTGACGTTCAGTCTCTTCCAGAGGCCGCTGCATCCGGAGCTGTTCCAGCTCTACGCGAGCCGCCAGCTCAAGACCGAGAAGTATGAGGCCCTGATCTGGGTGACGGGGTGCACGCACGTTGTCAGCGTTTTTGCGGGCGATGTGTGCCTCAGCGAGGTGGTGAGCACGCCAGGGCAGTTGCTCCCGCATCGCGGCCTGGTCGAGCGGTTTCAGTTCCGCGGACCTCGGACCCACAAGTGTACGCTCAGCCGCGGCGTCAGCTACATGACGGATTTCCAGATCGAAAAGATGAGCGCGAATCTCTATCGCCAGAGCCACACGGACCTGGAGCGCTTCGCCCGCAATCGCGGCGTGTTCGTGAAGTTCCCTGAGCTCGAAGTGGACAGCCTCCAGCCGTTCTGCTACATTGATTTCGAGGCCCGGCGCACGGAGCTGCACGTCCACACGTTTGCCGCCTACCCCGATCAGGTGACGATGATCAAAACGCAGTCGCTGTTCGATTTCCAATAGCGAACGGTCGAGAAGCAGACTTCGTTTGCTGTATGCCCGCAAGGGCATGAGAAAGTTTCACGGTTGACGTTTGCAGGTTGAAGTTTTGCGCCTTCCAGCTTCACACTTCGACAGAGATGCCCTCCGACGTCACTGCGAACGCGACCTTCACAGATGCAGACGCTAAATCCCGAGGCCCGCCTAATTCGGCTGCACCTGCACGTTTTGCCTCAGCACGTGCAGCTTCTCGCGAATCTCCACGGACATCCGGCTGTTGGGGAAATCCTTCATGATCTGCTGGCCGATCTCCAGCGCGCTGGTCCAGTGCTTGTCGGAGATTGCCAGGGCAAATTGCACGCCCAAGTTGTGCAGTTTCGTTCGGAAGACGTCCTTGGCCGCCTCTTGGAGCGCCAGGGCTTCGTTGGGCGTCAGGTACATGTCCAGCTCGCGGAGGATCTCCAGGCTGCGGTCGGTCTCCTGCTGGGTGACGGCGTCATCCCAGGCCGCCAGGAGGATCCGTTTTCGCTCCTCCTTTCGCTCGACGAGCTTCTGCCGCAGGGCTTTCATCTTCTCCGAATCCGGATTGGCCCGGATCAGGGACTCGATTTGGAGACTGGCTTTGACCCACTGGCAGCCGTCGAAGAGCTTTTCCACCTGGGCAATGGCCTTGTCGATCCGCTCGTCCTGGCTCGCATTACGGTAGTCATCCACCTGCCGGCGCAGCTCCTCGGCTAACAGGCGATACTCCGAGTGGTTCTCAATCTCATCGACGATTTCGTAGGCCCCGGTGAAATCGTTCTGCTTGAGCCGCTCAAAGACGGCCTCGCGCAGAGATCGCTTGTCGTCCTCACGGAAGGCGATGGCCTTGGCCGCCTCGCTGATGCGCGTGCTGTGGTTGATCTGTAGGAGTCCGTCGCGGATGCCTTCCATCGCCTTGCTCGCCTCCTCCAGCCGCGTGCTGTTATCGTTGAGAGTACTGACGATCCTCGAGACGCGGGAGAGCATGGTCAGCAAGGCGATCAGGAAAATCACCCCGCCTGCCAGCAAGAAGAACTGCCACACACTCTCGGTCTTCTCGAAGCTCTTGACGAAAACGGATAGCCCCAGCGCCGCCGCGACGGTGACAACAATGATGGCGATGTGCCATTTGAATTGCCATACCTGGCTGTTCTTCCCAGAGTCCATAGGCCTTCTCCTCAAGAGCAGGAAACCTCTTAGCAGCCACCTTCATTGTATGACGGGAAGGCCGTCAAGTCAACCATGCTTGTGTTTTCGACATTTACGGCGGCCCGGACTCAGGAAAGGAGGACGATCTCGGATCGCTTGACGGTCATCGCCAAGCCGATCGATTGTCGCCTGGGCCTATTCTCCGGCGGGCGCGACGCAGTAGATGTAGATGAGCGGCTCCGAGCCGGTATTGCTGACGTCGTGGAGCGTCTCGGGGGGGATGTAGGCGACCTTTCCGGCGCCGACGGGATGACGGGCGCCTGTGCCGATCAGGAGTTCTCCCTGCCCGGCCAGAAATACGAGCAATTCCTCGTGATTCTTGGTGCTGTGCTGGCCGCACGCCTTGCCCGGTTCCAGGTAGACCCGGCCGGAGCGCATTCCAAACGTCTGCGGCTTGCCCTCCAGAATTCTCTGGTACTCGGTCTTGTCGTTCAAGCTGATCGTGAAGGCTCCTTGTGCGGCCATGCCATCTCCTCAAAAAGTGCTTGCCTAAATTCGTTGCCAGCGTCTTAATACGGGTTCGGCGTCTTTCTGTCAACCTTGGACGCCGACCGGTCTTAGGGATCGATAGGGTTCATTGAGGATCATTGCAGGCCAATGCCTCTGAAGGTGGTAAAACTGTGACTGGGGAAGTCAAGACATTGCTGATCGCGGCCGGCTCGGTTGGTCTCATCCACACGCTGCTGGGACCCGATCACTACGTGCCGTTCATCGTGATGTCCTGGGCACGGAAGTGGTCCACGGTCAAGACGGGCATCATCACCGTGCTGTGCGCGATGGGCCATATCGGCAGTTCCGTTGTGCTGGGTCTTGTCGGCGTGTCGTTGGGCTTGGCGGTTGAGAGTCTGACGGGGGTTGAATCCCTCCGCGGCCGCATCGTGGCATGGCTGTTCATCGCGTTCGGCTTGGCCTACCTGATCTGGGGACTGAGGCGCGTCCATCGCAGCCACCCTCATCAGCATACTCACCCGCACGTGACGGGCCAGGAGCATGACCACGTCCATCTGCACACCCACTTCGGCGAGCACACGCACGTCCACGACATTGAATCGAGGAAGAGCCTTACACCCTGGATTCTGTTCACGATTTTCGTTTTCGGGCCGTGCGAGCCGCTGATTCCGCTCCTGATGTATCCCGCCGCCAAGGGCAGCGTCTTCGATCTGATCGCCGTGACGGCCGTTTTCGGCATCGTCACAACCGCCGCCATGCTGGGCACGGTGTTTCTCGGCAGGGCTGGAGTGAGTTTTCTGCCCGTGCGGAAGGTCCAGCACTACAGCCATGCCCTGGCCGGGGCCACGATCCTGCTTTGCGGCCTGGCCATCGAGTTCCTGGGGCTATGACTGACCTGCCAAGTGGGCTTCTGCATGTCGCACAGTCTCTCCGACTCGGAAATGGGCCTTGCTGTCTGGCTCTGTCAATACTACCATAGACTGCGTGGATAGCTCAGAAAAATAGTTGGTGCGAGCCGCGCGATGCTCATTTATGAGGGAAGCCCTCGATGCCTGACGAAAAGGCAGTACTGACTGCACTGCGGAAGTTTGCCGATTCCGTAACGTCCAAGATGACAACGTTGACTGTGGGCGAGCCGGAAGATCAGCTTCGTGGGCCGTTTGAAGTTTTCATGGAGGAAGTGGGGCGAGCGCTATCGCTAAAGGTAGTCTGCACGGGGGAGACCAGATTGCCCGGCCGAATGGGCAAGCCGGATTACGCTGTACATGCGGCAGAACTGCTGGCCGGATACGTTGAATTGAAGGCTCCCGACACGGGGGCCGACCCCAATCGTTTCACCGAACCGCACAATCGGGAGCAATGGAAGCGATTTCAGGGTATACCGAATCTAATCTACTGTGACGGCAACGAATGGGGCCTGCACCAGAACGGCGAACCTTTCCGCCTGGTTCACCTTTCCGGCAATGTAAGGACGGATGGCAAGAAGTCCGTCAATGCGAATGACGCCCAGGCTGTCTTGGGCCTGATCACCCGTTTCCTTTCCTGGGACCCGATTATTCCCAAGAACGTCAAGGACCTAGCTGGCCAGCTTGCTCCACTGTGCCGGATGCTGCGTGCCGACGTGACGGACGCTCTCCTGGACACGCGATCGCCCCTGGTGCAGCTTGCCAAGGACTGGCGCCAGTTGTTGTTCCCGGATGCGAGCGATGAGCAGTTCGCTGACGCCTATGCGCAGACCGTGACATTCGCGCTGCTGTTGGCTCGCAGCGAAGGAGCAGACCCACTGTCCTTGGCTAGCGCCGAAGGGGCTCTGGCCGCCGATCACAGCCTGCTTTCGCGGGCGCTTCAAGTGCTCACCGACCCCAACGCGCAGGCGGAGATCTCGGCTTCACTGAATCTGCTGATCCGCGTTATTGGACACGTGCCAGACTATGCGCTGGCTGGCCCACGGGATCCGTGGCTATACTTCTACGAAGACTTCTTGGCCATCTACGACTCGAAATTGCGGAAGGATGCCGGGGCGTACTACACACCTGTGGAAGTCGTGCGCGCCCAGGTGCGCCTGATTGACGATTTGTTGACGAACCGCCTGGGCAAAACTCTGGGCTTTGCCGAGCGTGACGTTGTGACGCTCGACCCGGCCGTGGGCACGGGAACCTACCTGCTCGGGGTAATCGAACACGCCTTACGACGCGTTCATGCCGAGCAGGGGTTAGGCGCTGTGGCTGGTCAGGCGACAGCCTTGGCTGATAACCTCTTCGGCTTTGAGATCATGGCGGGGCCGTATGCCGTTTCCGAGCTGCGCGTCAGCCGCGCGCTGGTGAACATGGGAGCGACATTGCCGCCCAAGGGTGCCCATGTCTACTTGACGGACACGCTCGAAAGTCCCCACACTACGCCGTCCCAGATGGGGCTGTGGTACAAGGAAATCGCCGAACAACACCGGCGGGCGTTGGAGGTCAAAGACAGAGTCCCTGTCATCGTCTGTCTTGGCAACCCGCCCTATGACCGCCACCCGGCTGTTGATGCAACCGAAGAGAACCTGTCGAAATACGGAGGGTGGGTTCGCTTTGGAGATGCGCTCGCAGAGGGAACTGTAAAAGGCAAAGCAAAGACACCCCACGCGGTTGAATTGAGCCTCGCAGAAGTGCTTCACAGACGGGAAAAACTATCAATACTGTACCAAGCCTTCGTTGAGCCTGCTATTGCCGCCGGACACGGGATACACGTCAAGAACTTGTACAACCTATACGTCTACTTCTGGCGGTGGGCGATTTGGAAGGTTTTCGAGCACCAGACCAGCGCCGGGCCGGGTGTAGTGAGCTATATCAGCGCGTCAAGCTATTTGGATGGCGACGCCTTCTGCGGCATGCGCGAGCACATGCGCCGATGGTGTGACGAGATTTGGATCATTGACCTGGGGGGCGAAGGTCGGGGCACTCGCAAGAGCCAGAATGTCTTCGCCATTCAAACGCCCGTGGCGATTGCGATTGCCGCCCGCTACAACAAAACCGAGAAGAGCACGCCTGCCAAAGTACGATATACCCGCATTGACGGCACGCGCGACGAAAAACTGAAAGCCTTGGACGCAATTGCCGAGTTTGCTTCCCTTCAATGGGAGGACTGCCCTGATGGTTGGCACGCGCCCTTCCGTCCGACTGCTTCAGGCAAATATTGTACTTGGCCGTTACTGACGGACCTGTTGCCCTGGCAGCATTCGGGGGCGCAGTTCAAGAGAACCTGGCCGATCTGCCCCGACCGCAACACGCTGGAGGCGCGTTGGCGGACGCTGCTGGCGGCAAGCGACAAGGCCGTCGCATTCAGAGAAACCCGCGACAGAAAAGTCAACGGGAGCTATCCACCGCTTCGGCCGGGCGGCAGGCGAGAGAAACCCCTTGGACAATTGGTCCGAAATGCACCTGTGCCTGACATAGTGCGGTACGCCTATCGGTCTCTGGATCGGCAATGGATTCTTGCCGACAACCGCTTGGGCGACTTCCTGCGTCCCGATCTATGGGCCGTCCAGGGCGACAAGCAGGTGTATTTGACGAGCCTTTTCTCACAACCCCTGGGCGGGGGTCCGGCACTGACGGCCTGCGCCGATATCCCTGATCTGGACTACTTCCGTGGATCGTACGGGGCGAAGGCCGTGATGCCCTTGCATCGGGATGCGCAAGGCAGGGAGGTGAATGTCCTGCCGGGACTGGCGGACATGCTGGCGCAGGCGTATGGGCGGAAGGTGATGCCGGAGGACTTCACAGCCTACGTGTATGGTGTGCTGGCGCAGCCCGCATTTACTGACCGTTTTGCTGACGAATTGGGCGCGCGTGAGCTTCGAGTACCTCTGACGAAAGACGCGCTCCTATTCGTCCGAGCTCGCGACGCGGGGGCGAAGCTGCTGTGGCTGCACACCTACGGCCAGCGCTATGTGCCAAAGGGACATCCCCGCGGGCAGGTGCCCAAGGGTAAGGCACGCTGCACGAAGCCTGTACCGGGCGATGCGTCCAACTACCCGGAGAACTATGAGTACAACGAAGCACCGAAAACACTGCGTGTCGGCGACGGTGAGTTTGCACCCGTCGCACCGGAAGTGTACGAGTTTGAAGTGTCCGGCCTCAAGGTTGTCCAATCGTGGCTGAAATACCGGATGAAGAATCGGATGAGGAATGGGGGTGGCAAAAAATCCTCGCCACTGGATGACATTCGGCCCCAGAAGTGGACGGGCGACTTCACGACGGAACTTCTGGAGCTTCTTTGGGTCCTGGAAATGACCGTTGCCGAGTACTCTGCCCAGGCCAAGCTGTTGTCGGCCGTTGTCAAGGGGCCGTGTTTCCGAGCTGACGAACTGCCATGCGTACCTGATTCCACGCGCAAGCCCCCGTCCCGCCAAGCCGGCAAGGGGTTGTTCGACGAAGCGGAAGATAAAGACGCATAGGGGAGGTGGTCACGTCGCGTCGGTGGCCAGGAGGTTGATGCGGCCGAGCTTGACGCCCTTGAGGCTGATCAGGTTTTCCGCCGTCTTGTTGATTTCACCCACCTGCCCGCGCAGCACGATCACCTCCAGGCAATTGTGTTCGTCCAGGTGTATGTGCATGGACGAAATTGTCTGCAAAAGGTGCGAGTGCTGCAGATCGGTCAGCATGGCCATCAGCTTCGTCGAATGGTGCGTGTAGACCAGGAACACCGCTGCGACGGCCTCGGCTTTGGGGTTGGCTAGTTCCTCGTCGCTGATCTCCTGGCGGATCAAATCGCGGATCGCCTCCGACCGGCTCGGATAGCCCCGTCCGGCGATCAAGGCATCGAACGCGCAAAGCAGTTCGGTCTCCAACGACACCCCGATACGCTCTATCTGGCTCATCCTGGTCCTCAGCGAGAATAATGGAAATAGACGGGCCCCTCGGGCTCGAGATGGGCGCATTTTACTCGCCGCACAGTTTTTTTTCAAAGTAATGAGATTCACCTTGACGTAGTAGCACGAATTCCTTATTCTTATGCGCCACGGAAAGTTCTTTTAAGAGAGTTTTTTATTCTGTTGACGCGGCAACTGAGGCTGTATTCGTGCGATGTAGCACGATCCTCAGATTGTTATGCGCAACGTTGGAGGCCTGCGGGCCGGAGGCAGGAGCATGAGAAGTTGCGCAAGTCTTATCTTGTTGGCGATTCTGGCGGCGGCGGGTGTGTCGCGGGGCGATGCTACCGTGGCGAAGATCACCCATCGGCAGTTCCAGGCGGTGAACGGTTCCGGCGAGCAGACGTACACGGCCACGCAGAAGGTCACCCTGGAAGGGATCGTGCTGCACCATCCGGCCGATATGCTCAATCCCACGCCGGACGATACGATCACCGCGATGTACAATATGGGTGCCGAGTGGCAACTCTTCTTCCAGGGGGAACGGGACGATCACGCTGGGACTGCCGTCTACCTGGCCCAGCTTTACGACAATCTGCCCTGGATCATGCCGGGCGGCGGCTACTCCAACGCCCAATTCATCGCCGAGCTAAGCCGCATCAACGCGGCCGGTTTCACGGTCGGAGATCGCATCCGCGTCACGGGCTGGTTTCTCTCCTACAAGGGCAAATACAACATCAACGAGCAGCACAACAACAATCCCGACCATGATTTCACGATCGAGCTCGTCGCACGAGGTGTCGGCCTTCCGAAGCCGGAAGTCGTGTCCCTGGACGAGCTTAAGGATGATCAGGATCGGTTCGTGTTCGACCCCGTCCGGCTCGTCGGCGGCGAGTACTACCAGGGCCGGCTGATCAAAATCGAGGATGTCAACGTCGTGGACGCCAAGGGCTGGGGGCCGAATGCCACGTTGACCGTCGCGAACGGGACCAAGACGCTTCCCGTCAAGCTCGGACGCGGCAATGGGATTTACGCCGGCTCGTTCAATCTCAGCCGGCCGTTCGATGTGATCGGGATTCTTGATCAGGACAGCACCGATCTGCGGAGCGGCTACCGGCTTTACGTCATGAATTACGACGGGAACGGCAAGGTCCTAGCCTCGTACGAGCATCGTATGGCCGACCAGTCCACGGCGGTGAGCTTGAACAATGGGGCGACTCCCCCCGTTCAGAAGTAGCATCGGAAAGGCGCGACGTGATGAACGAGGAACGGCCCAGGAACGCAAGACATGCCTTCACCTTGGTGGAACTGCTGGTCGTCACGGCGATCACGGCGCTGATCCTGGGCATTCTATTGCCTGCGACCGGGCGGGCTCGGCTCCAAGCGAAAGTCCTCGCCGTTGGCGCCGAGCTGCGAGATATCGGTCTGGCTCTCGAAGCCTATTCGTTCGATTACGAGGGTAAGTACCCGCCGGTCCGCGTGGATTGCATGCTGGGCGGCCACTTCTACCAGCTCCCGTACGAGTTGGCGGACGGCGGGTATTTGCCCAAGCCCCCGCCGGGCACCTTCCTGTCGGTCGGGATCGAGGACCGGTTCAACCCCGGATATACCTACAAATACCGCTCGGTGGGCACCTTGATCTACAACCGGACCACCGTCATGCCGGACGGCGCTTATCTCTGGGTCCCCAAGGGCTTTCCTGACAACGAGCAGGAGGAGGGGCAAACCTACAGCAACCTGAAAGAATCGCCCGTGAGCTGGGTCCTGTATAGCCAAGGCCCCCGTTTCGACGACGCTCAGATGAAGAAGATGCACTACCCCGTTCCGAGAGCCACGTGGTTCAACTGGAAGAAGACCAAAGGGGTCATCGTGCGAATGCGTCTGCAAAACGGCCGGCAGATTGGCTCCTTTGAGGGGTGAGCGCCACGTGAAAAGATCGTCGAATCACGCACTGAGCCTCGTCATCCTGCTGGCTCTCGTCAGCAGTTGCCGAGAGACGGGCCATCGCCAAGGCATGGCCGAGATCGCCGTGACGAACTCGTACCTCGAATGTGTGGTGAAGGACCTGTGCCCGGAGGGGATCGAGGTCCTGTGCCTGGCGCCGCCCGGGATGTGCCCGAGCCACTTCGACATCGCGCCGGTCCAGGTCCGGCAGTTGCGGAATTGCCGGGTGTTGCTGCTGTTTGATTTTCAGCAGTCGATAGAGGAGAAACTGTCGCGTCTGCGGGACGGCGGCCTCAAGATGCAGGCTGTCCAGGTGCCCGCCGGCCTGTGTGTCCCGGATGCCTACTTGGCGACGTGCAGAGAGGTGGGCCGGATTCTCTCCGTCGTGTATCCGGAGAGGGCGGCGCAGTTCGAAGAGCGTCTCGCGGGCGTGGAGCACCGGCTTCAGACGCTCGCCACCGACCTGAAGGCTGCCGTAGCCGGTTCGGGCGTTGCGGCGGCCGCCGTGCTGACCTCGCATCATCAAGCCAAGTTTGCCGAGTGGCTGGGCCTTCGACCCATTGCCACCTTCATCGGGAGCGATATTGAGACCATGGCCGGCGTCGATCACTGCCTCAAAAAGGCGGTGGGCCAGGACATCCGGTTCGTGATTGCCAACCGGCAGGAGGGCGAGGGATTAGCAGCGGCCCTCGCCGAGAGATTGCACGCCAAGGCCGTGGTCTTCAGCAATTTCCCTCAATCGTGTGAAGGTGCGGACGGATTCGACGGGCTTGTCCGCGATAACGTGGGGCTTCTGCTCGGGGCGGCTGGAAAATGACCCCAGGCTCATTAGTGCTCTCGAATGTCCGGGTCCACCGGGGCGGCCGTACGGTCCTGCAGATTGACAATCTGAAGGTTCCGCCCGGCGACTTCGTGGGGATCGTCGGACCCAACGGCGCGGGCAAGACCACGCTGCTCAAGGTTTGCGCCGGTTTGGTCAAACCCACTGGCGGCTCGGTCTGGATGGAAGGACTGGACCTGACACGTCTCGGCGCCTGGCGCAAATGCGAGCTGCGCCAGCACATCGGCTACATCCCCCAGGTGGCGGAGTACAACGCCGAGCTTCCATTTACGTTGCGGGAAGTGGTCGCGATGGGCCGGACCAGCATCCGCCCGCTGCTGACGGCCCTCAAGGCGGAAGATCGCGAGGTTGTGGACCATTGGATCGATACGGTGGGACTGGGCGACCGGCGGAATCAGACGTTCCGTAGCCTCTCCGGCGGCGAGCAGCAGAAAGCCCTCATCGCACGCGCGATGGCCCAGGACCCCCGAATCCTGATGCTCGATGAGGCCTGCGCCAATCTCGATTTTGACTGGAAGTACCAGATTTCGGAGATGGTGGAGCGCCTATACCGCCAGAACCAAATCACCGTACTGATGGTCTCGCATGAGACCAGTGTTCTGCCCCATACGTGTGGGCGAGTGGTTCTTCTCGCGGGAGGCCGCATTCTTGCGGATGGTGGGGTCGAGGACGTGCTGTCACCTAACAAGTTGAACGGCGCCTACCACGGGGGCCTCCGTGTCGCGGACATAGGCGGACGAAAGTATATCGTGAGCGTCAGCCGCAGCCTTGAGGCGGGGGGGACGTCCTGACATGGACCCGTTCTTTTATCTGGTCATTCTCGCCGGCGCGATCGCAGGGGCCAGTTGCGGCCTGCTCGGCGTTTATATCGTCGGGCTGCGGCTGCCTTTCGTCGGCATCTTCATCTCGCACGCGGCGATGGCCGGGACGATCTTCTCGTATTTGCTGGGGCTCAGCCCCATCTGGGGTCCGGTGGTGGTCTCCGCCGTCACCGCGGCGAGCCTGGCGGCGATTCGTCCGGAGAGATCACGTATGGACCCGAACGTTGCCTTGGCCATCCTGTTCTCGCTGATGCTTGGACTGACATTTCTGGGCATGGGTCTGATGCAGGGGAGCCGCTCTGAAGTTCTGGGCCTGCTCTGGGGCAGCATCCTCTTCGTTCAGAGCAAGAGCGTCTTCGTCATCGGCGTTGCCGCTGCTGCTTTCGTTGTCTTTGCCCTTGCCTTCAACAAGGAACTGAAGGTCCTGCTGTTCAGTCGCACGATTGCCGCAGCCACCGGGGTGCACGAGACTTTTGTCTACTCGCTGTTCCTGGCGTTGTGCGGCATCATCCTGGCCGTCAACCTGCCGCTGGTGGGGGGGCTGATGATCTTCAGTCTCATCACGAGCCCGGCCGCCGCCGCCTACCAAATCTGCCGCGGGCACCGGGCGGTCGTGGCCGCCTCGACGGGGTTCGGCGTCATCAGTGCCGTCGGCGGTTTCGTCTTCTCGTACTACTTCAACCTGCCGACCGGCGCCTGCACGGTCCTCGCCAGCACCGTACTCTTTGCGCTGGCCGTCGCCTGGCGGGCGCTGGCCGGCAAAGCGGACTGACGTGTGGGACCAAGAGGCCGTGTGAGCGGCCGCGTACGATCCGGGTGGCAGCGGCAAGCGGAGTCCGCGCAACTTGCCGCTGGTCGTCGCCGCGAAATACGCGTACCACGCGAAAAAAGAACAGGAGATCATCCACAGAAACGTCATTGCGAGCAGCGCAGCAAAGCCTGCCCCTGCGGAGGCAGGGGAAGCAATCTCAATCTCCGTGATGGTAGATTCTGTGAAACACCCCTGATGAAGCATGTAGCAGGTAGGGTGGGTTCTCAACCCACGCGGGACTCCATCAGCCGCCGAGATCACCGAGAACAATCCCCGCACACGAATGTGAAATGTGTAGGTGTGACCCCAGTTTCTTCCTGGACATTGATAGAACCTTAGAGGTGCAAAATGACACTGAAACGAGAAGAGGTCAGAGCGCAGGAAATGGTCGAGCAATTCTTGGTAGACTTGCAGGATCACAAGAAAACACCGAGGGTTCCCCAATGGATACGGGACTATGCGAGGATGAGACTGAAACACTTGGCGAGTCCGTCTTGTGTGGAGCGCGGAAGCACGAACGGGGATTGAGGGTTGACCGTTTGAGGCTTTTGGGCAATGGGGTCGTGCCCGCCCAGGCTGAACTCGCATTCCGAATCCTGATAGAGAGATTCGCAACGGTACGGGAGCACGCTTAGGGCTTGTATTGGCTCCTGGAATAGAGTAGACTGGCGATATTGAGAAAGGACATCATGGAACTCTCGGGCTATCAGACGTATGGGATTGTCATTCTCCAGGAGCTGCGCCGCACTCCAGGCGTGGGCTTGGCAGGTTTGGCTGCGGCTCTGGGGGTCAGTGAGGGAACGATCCAGCAGGTAGTAAGCGGAGACAAGGACGGACAGCCCACATCGGGGTCGCTCGTCAAGGCCGGCTTGGTTGAATCCCGACGCAGTGGTGGATATGTGCTGGCGAATCCCCGGCACCAGGTGACGGTGGTGGAGGTAGTAGCGGCCTTGCCCACGGTGTCCCGGCCGCTCCGGGCGAATCAGCGGGTCCTGGACCTGCGTAAGGAGGTTGCGGGTAAACTGGCAGCGGCGCTGGGCCGGATGCGGGTGGATGACCTGTGATTGTGTGTCAGTCCCCTGTTAAGAATTCGGTAGTGGGTCAGTTTCAAATTTGAGGTAACGAGAGCATGAAACTGGTGCGCATAGACTAGGTGGACAGCAAGGCAGCCCCGAACGAATGGGAGCACTTAGTCGGCCTTGAATCTCTTGAGCCTATCCATTGCACTTCCGTCGGGTTTCTGGTAGAAGAAACGCCCACATACAAGACCATCGCGCACAGTATGAGTGACAGCCAGGTATGCGGGCGGATCACGATTCCAACGGCCTGCATCGAGAAGTGCAGGAGACTGAAATGACCAGTCCCTATTTTTTCTTGTTGGGCCGTTGCGTCAAGGCAGAGCCAGCAACGCTCTTCACAGCCTTCGGTGTGTTGAGATTCCGAAGGAGCTTGGATGCGGTCTTGCCGACCTGCTTCGACGTTCTCTCGTTTTTACCCATAGTAGGGTCTCCAAGAAAACTGTTACTCCATTAACGTCGGCAGCCACGGACATCCGTGACAAAATGTGACTGCCTTGCAAATTGCTCGTTGACAAGTCAAGATCGTCGCACTACCTTGACCGCTCAAGCGTAATATATGCTTGAGCAGTTAAGGAGTCAAGGTATATTTTGAATTAAAGTTGCATTTGCAGGAACGCCGAAGTACACTATGGATATGCAAAAGCGGTCAAGCAGGAAAAGGATGGACCTGAACCGCCTTGCCAAGTCAATAGTCGATCAAGCCACCACGGATGAAGAGTTGCAGGCGAAGGCCCTTGCAGAAGGGAAGAACCCCGCCGCTGTCCTCCTTGGAAGGCTTGGTGGACTGAAGGGCGGCAAGGCGAGGGCTTTGAAATTGTCGGGAGAAGAGCGAAGCCAAATAGCAAGAATAGCTGCAAAAGTAAGATGGGAGAACAAAGAATAAGGAGGCTATGCAATGGCCAAAAAAATAAAACAAGCAACACCGGGTAAATCGGAGACTCTATATAATCAATATTTTATTCCAATCAATTACGCCAATGAGCCAACATCACTCCAGCAACCTTCTCCGCTTAGAAATGTGCAGAGTTTTACCACTTATGCAATTTCAGATGACTTGTTCATCTATCGTCCGGTAAAACAAAATGCCTAATTGGAGCGAAGTTTTCAAAGAGATACAGGGTTATCGTGTCAAGTCTCCATTTGACGCGGTAAGGCTGAAATATCTCACAAAGCTGCACAAGCATACGGGCCGAAATGTCATCGCGTATTACTCTGGGTTCCTCAGCAAGCCGGGTATCGACTTGTCCCAAATCGTTGACGAAGACAAAGATGGATTTATGATGGCGATCCATCGTCTCGATAGGTCCAAAGGGCTTGATTTAGTCCTGCATACCGAAGGCGGAGATGGTGCAGCAACGGAATCAATCGTTGACTATCTTAGGCGGATGTTTGGCAAGAATGTTCGAGCGGTTGTGCCACAGATTGCGATGTCAGCGGGGACAATGATTGCGTGTTCATGCCGACAGATTGTGATGGCGAAGCACTCAAGTCTGGGACCGATTGATCCTCAGTTAAGGGGCATTCCTGCGCTCGGAGTAGTTGAGGAGTTTGAGAGAGCCTGCAGAGAAATCAAAGCGGACTCGACCAGAATCCCGATTTGGCAAGCCATTATTGGTCAGTATCGTCCCACATTTCTTAGCCAGTGTGAAAATGCCATTGCGTGGTCGCGTGCCTTTGTTGCAGAACAACTCGAACAGGTGATGTTTTCAACAGACCCACCAGACCCAAACGCCACGAAAAAGGCGTCTAACATTGTCCAGAAACTAAGCGACTATACCGGCAATAAGGGCCACAACAGGCATCTGAATATTGATGAATGCAAAGCGATGGGTCTCGATATAGTCGTCCTTGAGAACGATGCTGTGCTGCAAGACCTGGTCTTAACCATCCATCATTGCTACATGCATTTGCTGCAAAACACCCTTGCCTACAAGGTAATTGAGAATCACAAGGGCGTGGCACTGATCAAGAATTGGGCTCCCCAAAATAAAATATAGAATCTTCTGTGACATTGCGGCAAGCCGGAAAAATCTTTGAATTTGTGAGGGCGGCTGTGGGTCTGGAGGGCCGGGGATCAGCTTTTCCGAGGGGCGGCCAGCTTCTGGAGGGTATCCCGATAGTTCCAGGGCATCCAGTCGGCCGGATGAGCGGCGAGCTCATCCGCGTGCTTGAGCAGTTGGGTCAGGTAGTCGAAGGGGTTGACGCCGTTCAGTTCGCAGGTGTGGATCAGGCTCATGAACAACAGGACCGGAAGCTGGTAGGCCTCCAGAACCTCGGTCGCGGCGGCGGGATTCTGCGGCCACCACCGGAACCGTCCCATCGACAGCCGCTTCTGGCACAGCCAAAAGCCCTGCCCATCATAGACCAGGATCTTGATCGCCTTGCGGCAGCGGTTGCCAAACACGAAAACACCGCCACTGAAAGGATCGCTGCGCAGCGCCTCCCGACAGACCCGGGCCAGCCCATCGATCCCTTTGCGGAAATCCGCCGGCTCGATGGCGACCAGAATCCGCATCTGCGGTGTCACCTGGATCATGCCGGGCCACTCCGGAACAGGCGCGCGAAGGAGACGAGGTCGGGAACCCCGATCCCCTTCACGTGCATCCGCATCTTCCCGCCGCGGCCGTCCTCCCACTCGATCGTGCATTCGGGGGACGGGGACGTCAGCCCACCCGGCAGAAGCTCAAGGAAATCAGGGGGCTTGGGCTTTCCCCGATCCCCGGTGTCCGGGGTCGCCCCATCGAGATGCTTCTGGAGCGAGTTGTACTTCAGACCCAGCGTGTGGGCGGTCGGGTTGATCCCGTGTTCCCGGGCGAGGGCCACGGCCTTCTCCCAAAGCTCCTTGGGGAGTCGCTTACGACCGTGCTGCCGCCTCCGCCATTGCTCGAACTGACGACGCGTGGTGGACAGCACCACGGGGACATCTGCAGATGGCCTGGTACTCATCAGCGGTTCTCCAGAAAGTCGGTTCCCCCGGCTCACCCGGACGACCCCTTCCACGGGCCGCCGATCCAACGAGGCTGGCCGGCCACCGCTGACGATACCCCCTCCACAAAATCTTTTCATACACGCTTGCCGCAAAGACACAGCCAACTTGGACCCGGAGTCCGAGCACCTGATTCAAAACGCGATGAAACGTCTCGTCATCGGCCGGACCACGTTCATCATCGCTCACCGCCTCTCGACGGTCATCAACGCAGATAGGATTCTGGTCCTTTCGGCTGGCAGAGTCGTAGAATCGGGCACGCACCACGAGCTCCTCGCCAACGGCGGCCTCTACCGCGACTGCCACCGCAAGCAGTTCGCCTCGGCGGAAGCCAACTAATCACTCGGCTTTGTCCACCAAGCGGCCATTGATGTATTTGTGCAGCACGCTGGAGATCAAGGTCTGATAGGGCAGCCCTTCCTCCATCGCCTTCTTCTGGAAGCGCGCAAGGTCCTTCTCTGACATGCGAATGTTGACCCGCTTATCCTTTCGCACGGCAGCCCGCGCATACCCCTGATACCGTTGGACCTCATCCTTGACGCCCCGAGTGCTGCGCCATTCGCCGCGTTCGACAGACCCTAGGATTTCCTTTTCCTCTTTCGTCAGCTTCATTTTGCACCTCCCAAATATCGCTTTTTCATCTTGCGACTGGGGATAATCGTCTTAAAGAAGATCCTCGTATCGGTCTCGATAAAGGGAACGAGGTACGCGTAACCCTCAATATCGATCACGAAGATCTTCTGACCCGGATAGCGAGACTCGTTAGGGTGCTCGAGTACGTCGAGCAATCCGCCGGCATGGATGTGAAACACGACCTCTTCAAAGGTCACGCCTCTGACAATCTTGAGCCAGTCGTTCTTGTCAGGACTCCAGGCGAAGCACTTCATACTGGGAGCTTATCACATTGTGTGCACTTTGGCAACAGATCAAGGTGGCGAAATCGACAGCCTCAACAATCAAATACGCCGTCTGTGTGAGTTCGTGTCTCTAGTCAGGTCAGTATCGCTGGAGGAGGTCCAGCATTTGACGGTCGAGCTTGTGCCCTCGGAAGTCCTCGTATTGCATGTCTGTCCGGCCGCTGTCCATCACGCCGAGGGAGCCGCGGAAGTTCCACAAGGCCCAGCCGAGCCCGGCTTGCTGCCAGTTCTTGAGGCAGTCCTCCATCCAGCGCAGGGTCACGTCGTGGGGCGTCTGGTTGTAGGCGCCCCATTCGCCCACCATCACGCCGACGCCGGCATCTCTGAGCTGGACCCAAGGCAGGACGTACTTGTCCCACAGCCACTGGCGGTCCAGGGCGGCGTCGCTCTGGAAGGGGCCTGCCGGGTTCGAAGGGTCGAAGCGCAGGGTCTGGTTGGCCTCGCCCCAGCGGGGGTTCACCCGCAGGGAATACAGCCGGCCATCCGCCCATTGCAGCCCGATTTCCGTGATCGTCAGCCAGTCACCAATCGTATTGTCCAATCGAATCCGCCACCGGCACGCGGCGATGGGGATGACGAACTCCTGATCGTAGATGTTCTGGTACACTTTCCACTCGGGGACGTACACAACCTGCTTCCACGGTCCCGCCCCTGGCCCCGGCTTGAAGTCCTGATGCCAGATGACTCCTTCTCGATCCACCGAGACCTCCGGCCGCCCGGAGTGGGACACGGTGCCCACGCGGACGTGAAGCGTGAACGGCTCCGGCAGGTTGGCCTCGATGATCGCCGGCGATTGCAAGTCCTTTTTCTCTGGCCCGTACAAATAGCCGGAACATCCCAACGGCTCCGGCCACATGGGCACGGCATATTGGTCCGCCCCGGCGATCCAACTGGCCTTGTAGTGGGTCAGGGTGAAGGGCTGATACCCCCGCGTCGCTTGGGCCACGCCGATTGGAACCAGGTCCCAGCAGGGCGTCACGGCATAGTCAAGTCCATCCGCAATGATCAGGCGATTCGGGTCCTCGTCGTGGATGGCTTTCACCAGCTTGCCGACCACCTTGGCATAGGTATTGGGGTCCACGCCGGAAGGCTCGTTGAGCAGGTTGAAGCTCAGGCGGCTGTTCGGGATGCCCTTGTATCGCCGGGCAAAGCCGGCCCAGTGCATCGCGCAGACCGCCTGCGTGCGGGTATCGGTCCATAGGCTGGTAGGCTCGGGCGGGTCGGCCACCGTGTACCCCGGCGCCCGGTGGAAATTGAGGCATACGTGTACACCATAGCGGCGTCCGTATTCCACGGCTTGATCGACCCATTGCAGGGCCGTCTCGTCGAACTGGGTCCAACCACCGGTCTTGGTCCAGATACGGTAGTCCATAGGCAGCCGCACGAAGTTGAAGCCCAGCTCCGAGATAAGCTGGAAGTCCTCCTCCTTGAAGGGCCCCGTGGAGCTGCCCTTGTAGAACATCTCCAGCAGATTGAACCCGCGCCAGCGCGGCAACTCCCGGACGGTAGGCTCAACCTGCGCCAAAGCCACGCTCTGGACTGTTCCCCAGACCAGCACGGCAATCCAGAATCGCTTCATCATCGTCTCCTTCTTGTCTCGTGACAAGTCAGCCGCTTCTTTCAGCGTTGTATTTCCGTCGGCAACTGGGAGAGGACGAACTCGTATAGTCCTTCTGCCGCCAACAGGGCCCGGTCAAACTGCTCTTGGGTCGGCTCCGTGGCGGGTCCAGGGTAACGGTAAAGCCGGACATAGGGCGTCAGCTCGATTCCAACATCCACCCATTCTGCGAATCCCTGAGCACAGGACATGGCAGAACGGATCAGTACCTCGACATCATGAACGCGCTCAACTTCTTGATCGCAGAAAACCAAATAGCCTTTGACAGCCTTCTCTGCTGCCTGCTGGCAGTGATAGACGGCAGTATCCAGCAAAGGCGGTGTGCTTGCGGCCAAGACGCGCGCCGAAGCCAGATCATGCTTCGCCTTGATGAGCCAACTACGCACCAGTTGAGCTTTGGCGTCGGTCATATAGTACCTTTCCCTCGCGAGCGATCTTGTACTCCAACGACGCCCGCACGTCTCGTAGGAAATCGAACTCAGATCGCGTTTTCACAAGGACATCCTTCGCGATATCGAGACCACTCAGACAGCGATGTCCGAGCACTGACCGCTCGTAGTCCGTCAGGTCACTCTGCGAGACGATCACCATCAAGTCGATGTCGCTGCTCGATGTTGGCACACCCCAGGCTTGTGAACCAAACAGGATGATCTGCTCTGGCTGAAACTGCTCAACCAGACGCCCAGTGATCTCGTGCAGCAGGTCGTTGTCCACCGTCTTCATATGTGCCTTCACTTTTTCCAGGAACGCGGGCACCTACGTTCCTACGCTCTCCGGACGCCATCGGCTTTCCAGTGCGAGATTTCGTCTATCAAGCCCGCATCTCCCGGAGTTTCTCGAGTTCAGAGCTGACGTCAGCAACTGAGAAGACCTCGATTCGGTACGCGGATGTGCTAAAAGCTGTTGCAACTGCCGATTTGTCTTCGTTGGTAGTCACAGCGATCCAGATCTGGAGCCGGCCAAGCACGTCATTGAGTAGTTGGGCCTGTGCCGCGGTCGTGATACCCGCCTTGACCCTTGTGTCGAGTGCGGCACGCCGGCCATCAAGAATTTCAGTGAGAATCTTGACCCGCCAGACAATCACCTCGGGACGGAACATGCTGAAGTTCCCAAGGTACATGTAATTGAGACCCGTGAAGTCGTTGAGCAGATTGAACCCAAGAGGAGCTCCGATCTGGTAGAGGTTGCGATCACCATCGTTGTTGATAGGCGTTATGAGTGCCTTCTTGGTGAGAAGAAAAACCTGAAGGATCTGATCCGGGGAGAAGGGGACCGGAGCGTCCTGCTGGGTTTCTCGAATCGCTTGGTCGACCGCGGTAGCGCAAAGACGCTCAAAATCAGCATCGCTATATTTGATGGTGTCGAGGCCAGCCACATTGAACGGAAGCTTTTGGGTAGCGCGCTGAAATGGAAGCACATACTTGTTGAAGCCCAGCATCAACCCGTATTCCATGTTTACGTTGGCATTCGGAATCTCGCCAGCTTCTGACTGCTCATTGTTGAGAAGAACGGCACAAAACTGCGACGTGATGATTTTGGAACAGATCTTCGCGCAGAATGCGTTCTGAGCGGGAGCCAGGGAGCCACCGGCTTCCACTGGGTGCATACCCCGTTCCTCAAGAACGCGCCGAAGAATCGTCATTTCAAGCGGGCTCTCCTTGAATCCGTAGGCAATGAAACAAGTTCGCGTGGATGAGAAGACGAAATCGCAACGCGGAAGCCCAATGCTGCAGATCTCGTTTCGACGGATCGTTTTATCCATTCTTACCTTCTCTTGCATGCGGGACAATAGACATACGAATCATTCTCTGCGGGCCCGTGCCTAATGATAACAGGCCACGCCAGCCGGTGCAACGGAATCAATTCGACAGTGGCAGGCAAAGCCTACTCCTCCGGCTCGGAGGCTACGGCGATGCGGTCTTTGGTGATTTCGGCGATCAAGGTGGTCGCGTAGCAGCCGGAGTCGAGCTCGAAGCGGAATTCGAGATACTCGCCCCAGTCGTCTTTGCCGGAGGTCATACTGGCGTTGCGCGGCTGGAAGCGCAAGGGCCGGCGGCCGCCGCGGGCGCCGAGGTGCTTCATCTGGCGAAAGTCGTCGTCGTTGAGGTTCTCGCCGTCGAGGATGGGGTTCTCGATCTCGCCGGCCGGGCCGGTGAGCTTGGTAGTCCGACCACCGAGCAAGGGACCGGTCGGGCTGATCTCGAAGCGGTCGCAGCGCGGCTGCTCCACTTCAGGTTGCTCTACGTGGAAGCAGGCCCCATTGACGTGCAGATAAGCCATGTCGCCGAGGAGCAGCTTGTCGATGTTCGGCATGCGAGCGACGAGCACGCGATTGAACAGGTCCGACTGGTAGGCGGAGATGAAAAGGCCCTTGAGATGCTTGTCAACGGTGTAGTAGACCTTCTTGGGGTTGCCCTTGCCGCTGGCCAGGATCCGTAGGGAGCGCCGCTGATCGAAGAGCTGGCCCGGCCACAGCTTGGCGGCCTCCTCATAGCGGCCCTGCTCGTACAGCGTGCGGGCCTGGAATATGGGCGGGGAGTCCAATTCCGCGTTGGGATGGCCCAGGAGCAGATCGGCGAAAGCTGCCATGTCGTTCCTGGCGACCGCCTTGCCGAGCAGGTGATTGTCCTGATGGTTGCCGAACCGCTGGGGACCGAAGTAGTTTGGAACGCCGCGTCGGCTCAGGATGGAGAGCACCTCCTGAGCGACCTCGGCCGCCTGGGGCACAGGCATGGCGAGCTTGCGGAGGCGGACCACGAAGCGGTTGCCCGCCAGATGCCCCGGCTTGAGCTTGTTCGTATGACGCGTGGTCTTTAGCACACGGACCTCACGCAGGGACACCTGCTCGACCTGCTCCGGCGAAACGTGCTCGACGGAGATCCACTGCCGGGCGACGGCCTGGGCGTCCTTGAGTCCCGCCAAACCGATATCCCGGCGGGAGACGTTCAGGACCCGAGCGATGCGATCCAAGGCCTCCCGCGTTCCGATCCCTTTCTTCTCGATTTGGGCGTAGATGTGGGTACCGGAACCGCTGGGCTCGTAGAGCGGCAGTTCTTCCACGAAGAAATCCTCGGGCCGGGCCTTGATGACACCGCCCACACCGGGGAAATCCGTGGTGAGAAATGGTAGTGAATTCTGCATAACTTGTTATAAATACATCGTTTTCCACGAACGTGCAAGGGAACCTGCGTGTTTGGATTCAAAGACAGACGGCGAAACAAGATCGCGAGCCGGCTCTTCCCGGACGCGTGGCTCGTGCTTCTCAGGAAGAACGTGCCTCTCTACGCGCGGTTGTCCGAGGCCGATCAGGAGGAACTGAGACGGCATATCCTCGTTTTTATGGCCGAGAAGCGATTTGAAGGCTGCGGCGGGCTCCGGATGACCGACCAGATCAGGATCACGATCGCGGCCCATGCCTGCATGCTCCTGCTGCACCGCAAGACCGACTACTATCCCGGCCTGAAGACCATCCTCGTATATCCCCGCGCCTATGTGGCGGCCAACACTCGCCACTTCGACGGGGGGATTATCCTCGAAACTGACGATGTGCGGCTGGGCGAATCCTGGCATCACGGGTCAGTTGTCCTGTCCTGGGACGACGTGCGGCGCAGCGCCGCCGACGTGCATGACGGTCAAAACGTCGTTTTTCACGAGTTTGCCCACCAACTCGACAACTCGGGCGGCCGGGGCGATAGCACGCCCGTGCTGCGGGACCGGTCGAGCTTCATTGCCTGGGCTCGGGCGCTCGGTGAGGACTTCGAGCGGTTCCGACGCGACATCGAGGAGGACCGGGCGGAGGTCCTGGACGAGTACGGGGCGACCGACCCGGCGGAGTTCTTTGCCGTGGCGACCGAGTGTTTCTTCGAGACGCCGAAGGACCTACAACAGACGTATCCCAGGCTCTACGACGAGCTAAAGCGGTTCTATCAGCAGGACCCGGCGACTTTTAGCTAAGAACTGCCGGCTTCGCTATTTACAAGGGGCACTTGACCAATTATGATGTGGGGTCGCTCGCTGGGCGACATTCGTAAATCGTCAATAGCAAATGGCAGAATACGGTACGGAAGGCAGTCATGGAGAATCATCGTAACAGTAATCGCAAGAAGAAGAGAAGCCAGGGGTTCCGCTCCCGCCGCGTGACGGCGGGGGGCCGCAAGGTGATCAACCGCCAGCGTACGGTGAAAGCCGGCCGCAAGAAGATTAAGCCCGGCCACGGCACCAAGCAGACCAAGAAATAACGCCTCGCACGGCGCAGGCGGCGGGTTTGGCCCATTCGTTCCCAGGACAGGTGTGGTTGGGTGCATGCTCGCCGTACGTGTTTCGAAGGGAGGGCTGTTGTGAACCGGTCGTCCATCTCCGGGCCGTGGCGGCTGCGTGACGGCAACGGACAGTCTTGATTCCCGGCTCCGGCTCGCCCGGAACACGGGTGAGCAGTTACCGGTTTGTCTATGACCATCCGTTGATCGCGGCCCGCGACGATATGTAGCAGAAGGATGGAGCATCGCTTATAGGCTGTGGCAGCAGTAATCACAGATGCGTAATCTGTCTACGTTCTCTGCGTAGATCCTGGAGAATTGCTGGAAGCGAGGGCCGGCGAGAATGTCCTTCAGAGGCTGGTCTCGGACGTTACCGAATCTGTAACGCAGATACTCACAGGGCAAAACATCGCCAAAAGAGTCCACCGTACAAGCATCATAGATACGAGAACACGGCCCCGGATGCCGCTTGATCCCGCGAATCACGGCTGACACGGGCATCGTAAAGAAGGTGGAGTTATTGAGACGCACGTCCTGTTCCTGCGCCCTCTTGAGAAGCCCAGCACGCTTTCTCTCGATCAGGTCAGGGTCGTGGATCAGCAATTCCCCGTCCAGCAGGGAACGTCGGTAGGCAACGTCCTCCCCGAAGATCTCATTGGTCTGCTCTGCCACGTCAGGTCCGACAACGGACGCCAGAAAAACCAGCACGTACTTGATCTGCACCTGCCGGGCCACATCGATGATATCCTCGATCCCTTGGATATTCAGGGAAGAGATGGTCGTGTTGATGATCTTCAACACTCGGCCAGCTTTGTCGGCCTTGTGAATGGCCTCTATCGCCTGCATCTGCTTGTCAAACGCGTCCTCTCTGCCTCTGATCAGATTGTGCGTCTCTCTGGGTCCTTCCAAGGAGAACCGGATCTGCTTCAGCCCGGCCTCCACCAATCCCGATGCGAGATTCTCCGTCATGCTCAATCCATTTGTGGCGAACATGGTTGCCATGCCCAATCTGGTGCAGCAGGATACCAGTTCCGGCAGGTCTCTCCTCAAGGTGGGTTCTCCGCCGTGCAGTTCGATGGACTGGCAGCCGAGCTTGCTCAACTGACTCAGGACTGTGCAGCACTCCTCATTGTCCAACTCTCTCTTATTCTCGTTCTGATCTGCCTGAAACCTCCAGACATTACACGTCTTACATCGTGAATTGCACTTGCTCGTCACCTCCAACGTGGCGAACGGTACGTTCACCACCTGCCAGCACTCCCGGATTGCACACATCACCATAGCACAACCCCCGTTCTCAGTTCCCAGTTGTTAGTTCGCAGTTGCCAGACGCGCGTTACCGGCTGCCTTGCCTCAACTGACAACAGGCAACTGTGAACCGTCCAATCCTTTCTATTCCGATCTCAGGGCCACCATCGGATCGACCTTGGCCGCCCGGCGGGCGGGGAGGTAACTGGCCAGGAGCGAAGCGGCCCCGAGCAGGGCCACGGTGACTGCGATGCTGACTGGATCGATCGGGCTGATGCCGTAGAGCATACTGGCCGATACCTTGGCCACACCCAATCCCAGCAGTAGCCCGACCATCAATCCCACCATCGTCAGCACCAGCCCCTCCCGCAGGACCATGCCCACGATGTTTCCTTGCGTCGCCCCCAGGGCCATGCGGATGCCGATTTCCGACGTGCGCGAGGCGACCATATAGCCCTTGATCGCGTAGATGCCCAGCGCCGCCAGGAACAAAGCCGCCGTCCCGGCCGCCAGCGCCAAGCGGGCGCCGAATCCTGCCAGCCATACGGAGGAATTGTCATGGCGTATCTGGGCGAGCGTCGCCATCGAGAGGACCGGGACGCGCGAATCGACCCGGTGAATCTCCTCGACAATCCGCCGTCGCAGAGTGTCGGCCGCTCCCCGATCCGCGATATGCAGATAAAGGTACGCGGACAACTGATCCGGTTCGGTGGGTCTATACATCTGGGCACGGATCTCTCGGTCCCCGACGCCCGGCATGTGAGCGACGATCCCGACCACCCGGTAGGGATCGGAATCCTCCTTGGTAAAGCCCCATTGGATGAGACAGCCGAGAGCATTGCCATCCGAGCGGAGCTTGCGCGCCAGGGTCTCGTCGATGATCGTAACCTTCTCCGCGTTCGGGGCACTGTCAAGCCGGTCGAAGAGCCGCCCCCGCAATAGCGGGATCTCCAACGCCGTAAAGTAATCCCGGCCAATGTCCGCTATAGCGGCCTGCTGTGCGAGATGCCTTCTCGACCCGCTTTCTCCCGCCCCCGGTAGGTATTCGAAGATCGACGCCGGCCCGCCGCCCCCGTAGAACAATCGGAGCGATGTCCCCACCGCCTGCACCTCCGACAGCAACGCCAGATGATCCGCCAGGGCCTCGCACGCCTGGATGCTCTGAACCCGATCATACCCGGCGGAAATCGGATCGATCTGGACGATCAGCTTGTCCTCCAGTGGGAACCGCGGGTCCGGCCGCGCTATCTGCAGGGCACTGTGCGTCAGCATCGCCGCGCTGAGCACCAGGGCCACCGCCAAGGCGACTTGGCCCGCCATCGAGAACCCGCCCCGCTTTCTCCGAAGAGGTCCGCGCACGGCGCCGGCGGATTCTCTCATCTCGACGGCAATGTCACGCCGGGACAGCCACAGCGCGGGTCTCAGACCGAACAGCAGCGTGGCGAGCAGGCAGAAGCCCAGCGTAGCCGCCAGGACACGGACATTCAACCCGGGTCGGAGGTCTCTCGCCAGACCCGGAATGGCTGCGATCCAGACATGGAGAATCCGCGTGCCACAGAAAGCCACCAGAACGCCGAGAACCCCTCCCAACAGCGCCAGCAGCCCAGACTCGATGAGCAACTGCCGGATGATCCGCCAGCGGCCCCCGCCGAGGGCCAGGCGGACGGCGATCTCGCGGTGGCGCGAGGCCCCTTGCACGATCAGCATGTTCGCCAGGTTCAGGCAGGCGATCACCAGGATGATCGCGGACGCGGCCGTCAGGACCAGACTGATTATGCCCATCCGCAGACGCTCCTTTTCGATGTCCGCCTGTACTACGAATCGGCCCGGCGGGCGGAGGTGGAGCGAGGAATTGCCCCCCCATTGCTTGGGATATTCCACTTTGAAACGCGGGACCAGAGCTTGCAGTTGTGCCTGGGCTACCGGCATGGTCAAGTCCGGCTTGAGTCGTCCGACGAGGTGGAGCCACGGATAGTCCCGGTCCGACCCGGCGTTCGCCCGTCGTGTCGCGCCCCGGGCCAACTCGGCCACCGTCAGGTAGCTCCCCAGCGGCAGCCAAAGGTCGGAGCCGAGGAGCGCGACGCCGGTGAAGCCCTCCGGGGCCACGCCGACGACCTGACAGCGAATGCCATTGACATCCAGAAACTGGCCGACGATCTTCGGATCTTCGCCCAGCCGCTGCCAAAGGCGATGGCTCAGAACCACGACAAGAGCGTCGCCCTGCCGCTCCTCCTCAGGCAAGAAACCCCGTCCTCGCGCCAGGGCAACCCCCAGAAAGGAAAAGTAATTCGCTGAAACGTACGTCGCCTGCATCTGTCCAACCGAATCTCCATGAACCAGGGTGACGGATCTTTGGTCCTCTCCCTGGGCCATGAGATCGCTAAAGGCCAAACGGCTGTCACGGAGGGTAAGATATTCGGAATATCGAAACCACGGATATTCGGCGTCTTGGATCGCGCAATATGCCAACTGCTCGGGGTCTTTCACCTTCCTCGGGTGAAGAAGCAGCAGATCGGACATGCTGAACATGATTGTGTTGGCCCCGATGCCGATCGCCAGCGTGACCAAGGCGATGGCTGTAAACCCGGGCGACTTTCTCAGCATCCGCAGGGCGTACCGAATGTCTTGCCACATCGTTGTCTCACCTCAGAATCCATTTTCTCTCGGTCCCGTCGTTCCCTTCTGTTCGCCAGTTTTCGTTATACTCACAACGCGACCGAGAGTTATCATACACTCCTGAGACGCTCGCCACAAGCTTCGTGTGGTGTAGTCCTGAGGCAGTTGCCTGGCGACGCCGCCGGCAGAGACGGTGATCCTCAAGTCATTTGAGGCTGGTGCGGCGGGACCCCGTTGTTTCGCGTTGTGCCCCGACAGAGATCCAACCAGTGGTGGTAAAAGCCGCCTCTTTCCCACAGTTGCGTGCTGGAGCCCTTTTCGGCAATGCTGCCATTGACCAATACAACGATCTCATCAATCCATGGTTCGACCGTGATCGGAATGTGGTGAGTCACCAACAGGGTGAGACAACCGGGGGGACGCAACGCCAGAACACCCCGGAGAAGCTTCCGTTCGGATTCGATGTCCAGGGACGCCGTCGGTTCATCCAGCAGTAATACCGCGGCATCCTTGAGTATGGCGCGCAGGACCGCCAGCTTCTGGTACTGGCCGGCCGAGAATTTGACACCTCCACCGCCCAGCTTCGCGTCGAAGCCCTCCGGTATTGCGTCAATGGCCCCATCCAGCCCCAGAACGGCAGCACACTCACGCAGATGCGTCGCAGCCGTCGACCCGTTGCCCGGCAGATTGCTGCGTATCGGCCCACTAAAGAAGAAGGTACTCTGTGGCACCCAGGATACGTAACGTAGATAACTGTTTCGCTCAATGCCGGATAGGTCACACCCATCAACGATGAACCGCCCCTGGTATCGGTCCTCCAAGCCACAGAGAATCCGGAGCAGCGTACTCTTTCCCCCTCCCGTCGGGCCGATCACGGCAATCGTCTGGCCCGCCCGTAAACAGAGGTCCACATTCTGCAGACAGAGCCGTTGTTCGGTATAGCCGAAAGATAAATTGTGCAGCTCATAACGTCGGGGCGGAGCCTTCAGCACCTTTTGTTGGGGGAGTTGGACGGGGGCCTGACCGGCATCCAGGATCTCGAGCAGGCGGCGGGCCGCCACGGAGTCAGCTAAGAGGGACTGATAAAGAAGTGCAAGCTGTTCAAAGGGACGACTCAACACGCTGATGTACATACCTAGTGCCACGGCCTGCCCAAGCTGCAAGCGATCAGTGAACACAAGGTACCACCCTCCACATAAGAGCGTTGTACTCCACAACGTATTGATTAGGCCAGCAAGTTGACCCCACATAGTATTCGTCCGCCACATGCCGAACATTACGTCCAAACGCTCGCGCAGCAGATTCGCCAACTGTTTGCGACGCATCCGATCCAGAGAGAAAATGCGGCACAGGGTGACCCCTTCAATGGTCTCCTGAGTAAACGTGGCTATTTTTTCTGCCACCGTGCATGCTCTCAGGCTGAGGCGTACCGCCCTACCCGTCAAATGGGCTGTGATCAGGTAATTGATGGGGACAACCGCCAATACGATCCCTGTAATTCCCGGGCTGATCTTCACCATCAAGGGGATGGCAGCCAGAAACGTAAACGCGGTTGTCACGATGTCCGGCAGCAGCCGCGTCACACTCTTCGCCACGGACTGGACATCACTTCCGGCCCGTACGAGGAACACCCCCGAGCCGCACTGTTCCCGGTAGGATTGAGGTAACCGGTGGATCGCGGCGAACACGCGGAAGGAAAGCTTGTACTCGATGAAAGCCTGGACATACATGGCATGATATTGTGATATGATCGAAAGTGCACGCGACAGCACACTCATGCCCAGCAGAGCGGCGCACAGCCATCCGAAAAGAAGAAAGTCCCGGGAAGGATAGGCTTGGTCGATCAACCGTTCCATCAACCAGGGACTTACGAGGAAAGTCACAGATGCGACCGGGGACAGGAGAGCTAACAAGACGAGACGGCGCTTATAGGTATGACAATATGCGCCCACTACACGAAAACAGCCGAGCGCTGCCCTCACCTCGGCGACTGCCTGTCTCAGGGGCAGCTTTCCGCGCACCCTCTCACGTTCTCCCTGGTCTCGATGCCCTATCATGGCTTAAGGAAGGCTATCCTTCGTCACCTGGTCCCGTCGTCCGGTATTCAGGACCTCTTTTTCGACGACCATCGCGGGATACGATTGCGTCCATCCGGCGCATGCTCACGCGGGCACCGCCTTGGAGTTGAGGTAATCAAACGCCCGGGGGTTCCGTTCGAGTACGGAGCAGTAGTCCTCCAAGTATCGATGTAATGTGTCCCGCGCTTCCTCACAGGTCCGTCTCTTGGCACCTACGGAGAACCCATCACGGTCGCGCACAGACGCATGGCAGCCTATGCCGCAGATTGGCAGACACCAACACCGCTCACACTCTTCACGTGTGCATTCAATGAACTCCCGCAGCAGATTATACACCCTCTCCTCATCCACTCCCGTGGTCGCGCTGCCGATCTGGTACATTTTGTCTGGGGGTACCTTCTCACAAGGATAGTACTCGCCGGTCACCGAGACAAATGTTCGGGCATGGCCAGCAACGCACGCCCCTGACGGTGCGTATGATTCTGATTTCTGCCTCATGTGTGCTATACGCCAGCGGTCCCGATGCAAGCCAACAAAAGACCCACGAAATGCTTGTCTCTGCAGCTCGAACTCCCGCCCCGGAATATCCGGGTTGATCCGCCCCTTGATAAGATGTCCCTTGAAGTCGTTATACATCTCGCGGACACTGGGAAACTCCTCTACCCCGGGGGGACACTGATAATATCCCGGGTATGGAGGTGACGCCAAAGACACCCGTAACATGGTCGTCGGAGGTATCCAATCTGCCGAGCCGAAATAGCGATACACCTCGCGCGCGTCCGTTCCAGAGGCTACTACAGCAATTATGCCTGAAACCTGGCGTGGATACTTTCTAATAAATGCCCGGAGGCGATCAAGAACCACATGATGGGTTGGCGTGCCTCCCGTCGTCCTACGATTTTGATCGTGAAAAGACGGCGGTCCATCGAGACTCACCACGACCCTGAAGTTGTGAGCCCCCAGGAACTCCGCCATGTCACCCTCCAGGAAGTACCCGTTGGTTGTCAGTCCAAAACGCACTTCTCCCTTCGCGTTCTTCAGTGTGTATTCCGTACACTTCTTGATCAGAGGGAAATTCAGCAAGGGTTCTCCTCCGTAGAAGTTCACATATACGCTATCATCGTCGGAATCGATGCGGCGCCTGTTAATCTCGGTGGGGCTTAGCACAGGGGTCTGGGGATGTTCATGGCCCTCATTCCTTGGCTGGGAAATGCAACAGTGCCGCAGAAAATCATCGATAGCGTCGTGAGCAGTCTCCCAGTTCATGTCCCGCGTGCCACGGCGGAGAACACCCGCAATCGGAAGATTACGAACGCAGTAAGTACATAAGAAATTGCATTTCTCTGTTATTTCCAGGAGGAGCAGCTTCCGTTTACGCGTGAGCATGTGATGTACTTGCTCGCGGCTGACGACCATTCCGACGGCGGGATGGTGGTTCAGAAAGTACCCACTTTCGGCTCTGACCTTGCTGATCTCGTCATAGGCCTCAGCAATCTGACCGCGAGTGAAGCGCGGAGTGTGCCTGGCAATCACCTCTGTCTCGCTCAGACAGGAATCCTCGATAATCTCCCAAACGACCTCATCCACCCGGAGAATCTCGCCCGTATTCACGTCGAAGATATATTTACCGCCTTCGGTCGCCACTTTGTGAATAAACGGCTTCGAGACGCTGCTACTGGTGCCCTTGTCTTCTCGTGTCGCCATCGTCCGATCCAGAGCCTTTCGCTTGTGATAAGTTCGCGCACACTGAACTGCGGGGCGCCCCATCGTAGAACGCCCCGCAGTCCACTCGAGTGTCTCTTCTTGGCTCAGGGATTGTTGACGGAAAACCTCAAAGCCGCTGCCCGCGCATCGTCTGATGAGTAGAAGATCGGGATGCAAGTGTAA
This sequence comes from Phycisphaerae bacterium, assembly GCA_026386805.1. Taxonomy (GTDB): domain Bacteria; phylum Planctomycetota; class Phycisphaerae; order Sedimentisphaerales; family Anaerobacaceae; genus PLanc-01. Next base: position 48,840 of record JAPLMX010000054.1, read on the forward strand.
TTTAGACATCCATTGGCACAATCACTAGCCAAACCATCTGGGGTGCCCGCCCCTACCGGTTCGCCGAACGCCATTTTCTCAATCATGATTCATGACTCCTTCCTTTAAGTAACATAATAGTTTCCGCGGGTAACGATCCCGCACTGTCTGCTTCTCCGATACTCCACTCCAGTGTTCCGATGACGAGATCATTCCTCCTGCGATCCGGCCCACCTGAGCGAGCTTCGTCCTTACGTGTTAGTGACGGAACGTCAGAAAATCCTGCACTCCTTTTCTCTCCTGCATGATATTTCTTGTGAGGAAGTATTTACCAGTCCTTGCGATACCCGTCAGGGTGAAGAAGAAAGCATCGCAGCTTGGCAAGGCCCCTGGAGAGGCGGCTCTCAAAGCACTTCTGGGTACAGCCAACGGAAGTGGCGGCCTCATGCAGCGACATACCCTCAACATGATAGAGTTGCAACGCCTGTTTTTGTGCATTGCTCAACTTGGTCAACGTCTGTTCGAGCAGTTCATTCATCTCGCGCAAGCAGGCCGCCCCTTCGGGTGTGGAGGAAGCCACACCACTACGCAAAGGGCCGGGGGACGGATACTGAAAGAGGGCCTGTATCTTCTTCCAATGTCGCCTTTCCTCGAGACAGATGTTGCGGACAAAGGCAAAGATATAGGTCTTGACGCCCGCCTCTCCCCGGTATTCCTGCCTGCGGTCCCACAGGCGTGTGAAGGTCTCCTGGACCACGTCTGCCACGGACACCTCGTGCCCACCTAGGGCCACGGCATAAGCCGTGACCAAAGGCAGGTACTTCGCATAGAGCACCTCAAAAGCGTCGGTATCACCCTGCCGTATGCGTAGCATAAGCTCCGTGTCTTCGTCGGAGCACTCACCGCGCCCGTGTTTCACTTCTGCCCGCATGCTTCACCGCGGATGACCACTACGGAACCGCATTTTCTTGGCGCGGGCGTTCTGTTTCCTTTTCCGCTCGGGCTCCCTCTCCAATGACAGAATGATCGGTGGGCTTCGGTTTGATCGGTTTCACAATACCGTGTTTTATAAGCCACAGGACGTGCCGGGCGGTCAAGTCCTGCGGTTGCTGTGTCTCCCTGCTGGTATCCTCCACGAGGGCTCCAAACGAGATGGGCCAATCACGGAGTCGAGATAGGAGTCCCTGAAAGACGGCCGGATGAAAGACGGGCCGCATCTCAGGAGGTAAGTGGACCTCCGTAGTGGCATGAGTAAAATCCATCGGGCTACCTTCAGATAGTAGGCACAGTTGCGTTTCCGAGGTAATGAGGGCAGAGGGGTAATGGGCGAACTGCCGAAAATACGCTGGGGCAAAGATGTTTTCTCGGTCCTCACGAGCCCATTCCTGCACATCGATGCGATCAAATCTGTCACGGCACTCATCCCATAGTTCCACATACTGTTTGATTACGTGCGGCCATGCATATAGCGCCTCTGCCCGCTTTCGCCCTGCTTCGCCTAGGCGCCGGCGCAAGGCCGGATCCATCACAAGAAGGAAAAGGTAGCCGTACAACTCATCCAGATCCACCGCCACAGACTGAGCGAGCAAGAGGTGATCCACGGTCCAGGATCGGAGTGCGGCCAGGCTTGATATTCGGGCATCGCACTCCGCCCAATACGTCCGCACACGGAACCCAGTCTCCCCCTGGACTACAGTGTCTTTGTACCCATCCCAATCCGATACGATGACTGGCAATCCACAGGCCATGGCCTGGGTCACCGTCAGTCCAAACGTCTCCTGAATATTATCCACCAGCGACACGAAAATGTCCGCTGCTCGGTAGTACTGTCTGATTCTCGATGGAGTACCATCGGTGTCTATCCTCACCACGGGCGAGAGCCCACGCTGGTCCACAAACTGCTGAATCAGCTTGGACTCTCCCTCCTTCGTCCTCATGTCGTCTCCGACCAAGACTACTTGAAAGGAATCCGCCCCGAGAATGGGGAGGAGCCGACCAACCGCCATCAGGAAAGGACGCAGGTCCATTTTGTCGTGGGTAGAGAACCGTCCCGGGCACAGGATGATGCATGATTGCTCCGACAGTCCCAGAAGCTTCCTGGCTTCCATTTTGCTCTCTTCGGGTTTCCAGTAGTCTACATCCACGCCCAAGGGGATAATCTCGATGCGGCCCCGAAAAGGGGGAACCCGAATGCCCCACCGGGATGAGAACCTCTCCGCCAGCAGATCCAAGGATCTTTCGAGGACTTCCCGAGCGGCGCGGCTCGTACAGATAACCGCATCGCAGGGCAGAACGTGATTGCAGAGCATCTCCGTCCACAGCGGCATGAGATGAGCATAGGATATCGTGTGCGTCATAACTGTTCCGGGCGCCAACGGATGGCCCAGAACATGGCGTATGCCAAGCAATTCGGCGAGACTTACGTCGGACTTATGAAGCACGTGGTAATTTGTCTTCCTGAGCCGATCCAACGGCAGTGCCCCATCATAGATGAGGATCTTCCGCGGATCCCATCCTTGGGACTGGATGTACTTAGCGATGTCTTCGTCGCTCGTGTCTCCACGTCCGTAAAGAAAATGGCAGCAATCGAAGTCGCCATATTGGATGATGTTCTTCTGCAACTCCATAGATGCCACCTTAGCCCCAAGATGCATTCCCTGGAAGTCGCCGTCGCCATTCGTCGTGTGAAACGCGCTCAATGCTCCAAACGTCTTGCTCATTGCACTCACTCGCTACAACAATGTAACCTCACTATGTCTACTGTCACAACTGTCCGCGTTTGCCAGACCCTATCCCTTCACATATCGATAGCCTGCGAATGCTCAGGGGACGTACTGAGTGCAGAAATCCCCCGCAGTCTCCTCACAACTCGTTCCAGAGAGAGATTGACAAACCGCCGCCAGAGTGTTAAGCAGTGGTTCATCGGCCAGAGGCGCAACAAAGCACCTCTGGCGCGAGCCGGTGGGCCAGCAAAGGCTTTCGACGGTTGATGCTGACTCACCGCGTTTTTTTTTATGCACACCGCGCTGTCAATTCTTCTCGCACGCGCAGTCCATCAGAATGTCATCGTTCGTGTGTGAAAAGTCGGTTCTCCTCCTCAATCCTCTGGATAGCCATCTGATCCTCTCTTTCCTCAGTGTTCTCGCCCGCTGCTCTGAGTCGACAATCAATGCCACTCACCGCAGGACCCGCACCAAGAGAACGATCTCCTCAACCTCAATGATGCTCCGCTTTCCGTTTATCGCGATGGCCCCATCTCGCGTAATCAATCCCGCACTACCAAAGATGGTCTTACGGGACATCCAACACTCATCAATTGGACAAGGTAGACATCATGACGCGACCGTGTCAAGCGAAATACTTGGATTGTTCCAGATTTCTTCGTCCTGAGTCGAATCGTGATGAGGTCGCCAAGCAGTTGTCAGTCCGTTCTCGTTTGAGCCTTTAGCAGCTCTTCGATGTCGCTGATCCGGCTCACGGAGAGCAAAGACTGGGCGAGGGCCTCGGCCTCGGACACGGAGACGGCCGTGATGGCCTGTTGGGTGCGCAGCAGGCAGATCGGGTCCACGCTGAAGGCCCTGACGCCGATGCCGAGCAGGAAGGGGATGTACTGTGTCTCGTGGGCCATGTCGCCGCAGATGGAAAGCTCACGGCCGTGGGCGAGGGCCCGGAAGTTGTCAAGCACTTTGAGACAGTTCCTTTTGGGAATTAGTGAGCAACGGAGAGGGCTGCTCCGTTGGGTTAACGCACTTGTCCTTGGGTGGATTGATCCAGACGGCGGAAGGCGGAGCAGGGGCCTCGGGACGCTTACGAACGAATCGTTCGGGGTGGAGTTC
>JAPLMX010000272.1 GCA_026386805.1 Phycisphaerae bacterium
GCCGACGTGCAGTCGCTGTGCGACCCGTGGGGGACCGTGATGGACTACGTCTACGTTCCGGGGAACAACTTCCCGGAGCTGATCTCGGCCGGTCCGGACAAACAGTTCGGTCTCAACCGCAGCGATCCCCTCGCCCAGGACAACATCAGCAGCAAGGGCAGGAAATGAACCGGTAGTCGGTAGTCGGTAGCCGGTAGTCAGTAGTCGGCAGGATGTGCGAGGCGCGCCATCTGCCGGGGTGTGGAAACGAAGGATTGAACGGGAAACGACGACCCATGTTCCCTCGAGCATGCAGGACAACCGGTTTGACGCTGATCGAGATGACGCTGGTCGTCGCGACGATGGCCCTGTTGGCGGGCTTCACCATGCCGGCCGTCCGCGCGCTGATGAACTCGTTTCAGACCCAGAGCGGCGTCCAGAGCATGATCGAGGCGGCGATGAGCTCGGCCCGTGCGATGGCCATGAGCAGCCAGAATTATGTGGGCGTTCGCTTTCAGAAGCTGTGCCTGGCGGAGGACCCGGCCGATCCGTTCAAGAACCTGTTCAACGCACCGCAGTACATGATCTTCATCATGCACGAGGAGCCGAAGAAGATCGGTCTGGCCAATGGGTTTCGGGCCATTGAGGGACTGGAGCCGATCCGCCTGCCCGCCACGATGGGCGTGATGGATCTGAGCCTGGTCAACAGCGATGCCTCGATCGACCAGTTGGTCGAGCTGAACGACGCCACTACGTTCTCCATCGTGTTCGCGCCTTCCGGCAAGGTGATCGTGCATCCGGTTCGCGTACGCAACAAGGACGGCGTCTATCGGCCGAGGAACGACGCGGGCTCCCTGCAGGCCTCCCCCGATGACGTGTTCAACTCGATCGATAACATCTGCCTGTACAAGCAGGGCAGGTTCGTCCAAGACGATTATCCCGGCCGCAGCGGGACGAGCGCGCTGGAACTCGGGCTGGATGAGGAGAACAGCCGCACGAGCCTCGTGATTTACGAGCAGTCCGCGTTGCGGGCCGCCTACGGGAGCCAGACGCCCTGGTCGGGGTATCTCGGCCGATTGGCGGCCGAGACGCTGTACGTGAGCCCGTATGCCGGGAACCTGATTTCGACGCATTGATAGGCCGAATCTCCATTTTGCAGAAGTCCGGATGGCAATGATGGTCAAGGACAGGCGACACATTGGATTCTCATTGACGGAAACGTTGCTGGCCGTCGCCACGCTGGCCATCGGCTTGGTGTTCATCGCCGGCACGTTCCTGACGGGGGTCTATTTCTCGACCACGTCGACGGAACGGACGGTGGCGGCGGTGGCGGCCGACGAGGCCCTGGCCAAGATCCGGATTGCCGCCCCCGACCCGAACGGCCTCGGCCTCAAGACCGACGGATTCGTGCTGTACCGGCCGATGGCGGCCACGGCGGCGGACGAGGAGCATCTGTATCCTTCGACCCGCTTGGAGCCACAGCGGCAATACTCCTGGTCGATGATCTGTCGGCGGATGAGCGCGGGCAGCCGGCTCGTACAGTGCACGGTCTTCATCAGCCGCCAGACGGCCGGCGCCACGTACTGGGTCCGCAAGGAGGGCACCGAGTGGCCGCAGCTCGGGACCGCCGGTCTGCCGCAGCCCGTACGCGTCAACATCGTGCCGGGCGCCGCGACGGCCAACGCCGCCGAAGTCTCGCTCCAGGACGCCGTTGCCACGGACGGTGTCGATGAACTCGCCTTCGTCAACGACGGCTCCATTCTCGTAGACGACAAAACGGGGCAAATGTACCATGTTATGGAGCGCTACGCCAACGCGCCGGACAAGGTCCGGCTGGACCGGTCCTGGACCGGCGGGGCCGACGGCTGGGTCTGGGTGGTCCCCCCGGCGACCTCGGGCGGACGCAATCCGGTCGTCGCCGTCTACCAGGAAGTGCTTCGATTCCCGGGTAATTAAGATTAGGCCCAATGTCCATTTTGCAGAAGTCCACCAGGATGCGAAAAGCTTTCACATTGATGGAGATGATCGTCGCCCTCGGGATCCTGGCGGTCGTGATGTCGTTCGCCGGGGTCATCTTCCGGGTCAGCGCCGACTCGCAGCGGCTGGCGATGGCCAACGCGGAGATCATGCAGAAGCTCCGCGCGATCACGGAGCAGTTGGATGCGGACTTCCGCGGGCTTCGCAAGGACGGCGAGGTCCTGGTCTTTTGGCGCGCGGTGCCCAAAGACAAGAAGAATTACACGGGACAGAACCCGAATGCCGAAGAGGCGTTCGACCGGTTCGACCGGATCATGTTCTTCGCCGACGGCGACTTCCAGACCTATGGGACTTATGGCAATCCCGCCAAGCCGGCCCGCGGCAATATGGCCAGGATCAGTTACACCCTGGCAAACGAGCCATCGGACAATCCCTCCGATCCGAACCGGCCCCAGTACCAAAGGCCGCAGCGGCGCGCTCTGGCCCGCACAGAGCATATCCTCGTGCCGCCGTCCACCACGACGGACCCCGCCGATCCGCTGGGCATGAGCAAGTTCACCGACAGCGACTGGCGCAACTGGATGAGCAACAAGGAGATCGACGCCGTCTCCCTGCGGGGATGGGAGCTGATCGATCCCGTTTACAAGGCGGACATCCTATCCGTTATCGGGGACGTGGAGGTCGGCATCGACAACTACACCAGCAAGAAGAGGGATACCGCCGGCGGCGTGACGCTGGACCCGGCCCATCCGCAATCGCTGCACGCGTTCCTGTGCCGGGGGGTGGGCCAGTTCGAGATTCAAGGCTGGAGCGACGCCGAGCAACGCTGGATTCCCTCGGTCAACCCGAATGGGGATACGAGCCTGACGGATGATTCCGATTTCATTCTGGAAGGGGACGGTCTCCATGCGACGCGGATCCCCGGTCTGTGGTATCCACGTGGGCCGCTGATTCTTCGGGACCGTGAGTCTGCCACGTTGAATGGCGACTTCAACACGATTCCCGGGCTTGGGCGCGCCCTAAAGTTCACGTTCACCCTGTACGACTCGCGGGGCCTGATCCAGAACGGCAGAACGTTCACTCATATAGTCTACTTGGACAACTGACGGAACGCCAATGACGATGGAACCGGTCAACCCAATCGTGACGGCCTCGGCCCGCCAACGCGGCTCGGCTCTGATCCTGGCGGTGGTCCTCACCAGCCTGCTGGCGGTCATCGGCGTGCTGTTCGTGCTGGCGGCGCGGATCGACAAGCTGGCCACCTCGGCTACCACGGACAGCCGGGAGCTCGATCTGGCGGCCAATGCCGTCCTGGCCGAGATCGATGACACGCTGATCGCGGATGTCCCCGGCATCGGGAGCGACCAGGAGTATTACGATTATCCGGACGCCAACAACGCGTGGCTGGCCAGTGCCGAGCCGTACCAGTCGGGGACGGGCAACGGCAGCTACTATTGGCGGCAGATCAGCAACGGGGCGGGGATGCCGGCCGTGGGCACGAGGGACGTCCGCATTCGTCTTGTGGGGGAGCGCGAGGCGATCAATCCGAACGATCCGAACGCGAACGCCGATGCCGATGGCGATGGGGTGGGAGACGCGCGATGGTTCGAAGTGCCCGGCGTGATGTCGAGCCGAGGCAGGCCGATCTATGCGGCCGTGCGCATCCTCGACAACGGCGGCATGCTCAACGTCAACACCGGCTACAAATTCGACCCCACCGAACGGGACCCGAACTTGGTGAACGGGAGCAGTCAGCTCCAAGTGAACCTCCTGGCGCTGGGCAAGGCCGGCGATTCCCTCTCCACCCGCGAGGCGACCTTGCGGACGGCACGCGCCTCCAGCCTGGCGTCGGCCAAGGACCTGACCACCTACGAGCGGCAGGTGCTCTGGAAATATCCGGGAGATCCGGACCCGGACAATGCCTCTTCCTACCTTCCCTTCGATCTGGCCGACGAGCTGGAGCTGCGGTACCGCTTTCTCCTGAACCGCCAGGACGTCGACAGTCGTCTGGAGACCTGGGGTCAGTTCCGGCCCAGCGGAACCCTCTCGACGCCGGTGGATTCCGCCACGCAGTTGGGCGCCTGGTTCGGGCGTGTCACCGGACCCGGAGTCGATCCGAATTGTGCTTACCGCACGATTGCCACGACCTACAACGCGGACCGGATCATCACGCCGAAGCCGTGGGCAACCGGTACGCAGACGAGTCTGGGCAAGATGGTGAATGTCAATACGGCCGGCGAAGCCGCGCTTCGCGCGGCGCTGGCCGCGGCGATCTCCGAGGCGGACCCGAGCGTTATCGGGGTCAACGAGACCGTGCTTCAAATCACGGCCAACCTGCAGGACTACATCGACGACGACGACGAGATCACGGTGATTCCGGGGGGCTCTTCCCTGTATTATGGCTTCGAGCGACCCTGCCTCTATCTCTCCGAGATCGCCTACCGGCAGGTGAAGGACCCGAATACGGGCGAACTGCACACCTCATATGCGATCGAGCTTTACAAGCCGTATTTCGAAGATCGCGATCCGCAAGCTGGGGATTGGGAACTGGTGATCGACAACCCCTCGGTCAGCGACGTCCAGATGGAGATCGCGTGGTCCGGGTCGAGACGGTTCCATGTTTTGCTGGCCGAGGACTCGGCGGCCCCTCTGAAGGAGTACGTCTCGTTCCGGGATGCGGAGGAGCCGACTGATACGATGCCTCTGTTCGGCTATAGCCAAGGCTCTTACGGGAAGGCGGCTCAGGATTTGGGCAAAGCGACGATCGAGTCGGGGGCCACGATCTCGCTGCGGCGCAGGGTGCGGTCGGCCGGGAAATGGATCGTGGTCGACTACAAGAGGGTGCCCGATGGTTGGATCACGGCCGACGGCGTCGCCCGCAGTCTCCAGCGGGATATCTCCGCGCACAAATGCATACGGCGGCTTTGGGATTCCAACGTCTCAACGCCGGGGCTGGGCAACGCCGTGGGCAACTACGTGGACGCCCAGCATCCCGAGATCATTCAGGCCCATCCGGCGAACAAACCGCTGACGAACATCGGCGAATTGGGCATGATTCTGGCCCGCAGCGCCTACAGTATGCAGGAGGGAGTGTCTCCGGCCGAATGCCTGATCGATCTGCGCAATCCCGCCTATCGCAAGCTGTTCGACTATCTGACGGTGCTCGATCCGTCGCAGCACGCCCGCTCCGCCGGTGAGACCCGCGTCATGGGACGGATCAATGTCAACACGGCCCCGGCATTCGTCCTCGCGCAGCTCCCCTGGATGCAGTACGAGGACACCGAGCCATACCAGAAGGCGAAGGCCATCGTGGCGTATCGGGACAACCACGGCCCCTACCAGAGCATCGGCGACCTGATGCAGGTGGACGCGTTGCGCATACTGGCCTTCGACGGCAAGGACAATCAGCACAACGACAACCCCCGAGGGCCTGATCTGACACCCGACACGGCGTGCGACGACATGGAGGAGCGGAACCTGATCTTCACCCGAATCAGCAACTTGGTGACCGTGCGCAGCGACGTCTTCACGGCCTATGTTCTCGTCCGCATCGGGACGAATGGACCGCAGAAGAGGATCATGGCGATTCTCGACCGGAGCAAGGTGAACGGGGCCGGCGACAAGGTCCGGATCGCCGCCCAGTGGTCTGTGCCCGACTCCCGCTAGGAGCCGCGAGGCGCGGAAATCCGAAATGCGAAGCACGACAACTCCGCCGCAGGCGGACGCCTGTTGCCCGGTGCCGTTCCGGAAATCCGAGACAAATTGCGTTTCCGTTAACCACCGGCTCTGCCGGTGAGCATTCACAAGGCTCTGCCGTTTCGTGCGTGTTTTTGGGTAGGTAGTTCCCCTTGAGGAAGGCCCCGCCGGGCCCAGGAGAACTACCATGAAAGAACGG
>JAPLMX010000131.1 GCA_026386805.1 Phycisphaerae bacterium
TGCCGTTCTTTCATGGTAGTTCTCCTGGGCCCGGCGGGGCCTTCCTCAAGGGGAACTACCTACCCAAAAACACGCACGAAACGGCAGAGCCTTGTGAATGCTCACCGGCAGAGCCGGTGGTTAACGGAAACGCAATTTGGAAATCCTGATTGACCTCTTTGAATCGATGTACTTTGTCAGTCTGAAAACCGAAGAGTCGCAACCGATCACCCTCCACGTCGTTTACCTGGACCCTGATAATCCTGATCCTAACCCTCCTAGTAGAATCGTCAAGGACCGATGGAGTTGCGTGCGCCTTGCTAATCCAATCCCATTAACTATTCCCAATCTTGTCAAGATTGCGAGAGCGTCCGATCCTCGTACTTCGTCATTCGCAGTGCACTGCGATGCGAATGAACGGTTATCTGTGTGGGGGCTCATTGATCAAGGAAACCGCTATCACGACTTTGTCAGTTATGATTCGCAGACAGGGCCCGAGCGCCCCGGGGTTTTTCAAGTGAGCCTCGTGGGGACCGGTCACCTCGTTGTGTATGCTGGGTATGAGAAGATTGCGGAACTCAGGATCAATGCCCTGCTGGGCGGAGCTTTGGACGTTCTATGGAGAGGACCAGTTTACGGTGCATTGCTACCTGGTATTCAGGCCTACATCAACGCGGTCCAGCATGCGTTACCAGAGCATGTCTATAGGGATCGCCCGCACTGGGATGCAAGTCTGGCGTCTTACTGGGTTTCAAGTCTCTGCCGCCTTCTCTTGCGCGTAGAGAGCTGTCGTCATGGGGGAGCAGTGCTGATTACTCCCGACACTTCGTCGTGCGGATTGAATGTGAAGCACGGCCTCCGGTATCAGCGTCTGCGGTCTGCGCTCGAAACGCGTGCTCTTCTGAGGATTCAACAGACCTACGCTTCTGATCAGATCTTTGAGAACTATCTTGAGAAATCTGCCCGTGAGGTTCCGATCGATCTCTATTTGGATGAAACGGCTTTCGAGCATGAGTCATCTGAGAACCAGAGCGAACTTGATGGCACAATCTGGTTCATCGCACTGCTAAGTCGCGTAGATGGGTTGGTCCTGATGAGTCCAACTCTGGAGGTGCAGGGATTCGGAGTCGAAATAACCCGTGCCGAGCAGCCTGAGGCTGTCTTTATGGCAGGGGATAGTCGCGCGACGAAGAAGCGCCTGCGCCAGATCGACTACAACCATTACGGCACACGGCATCGATCGATGATGCGATATTGTGCACAGGTCCCCGGCAGCGTCGGCCTTGTGATCTCCCAGGATGGCGATGTACGAGTCATGACGCAGGTGCGTAGTCAACTGGTGATGTGGGAGAATATCAAGCTGCGGTTTGATGATTTTTTGCGTCGCCCCAAGCGCCGAAATGAAGATAAGAGTACCTAATCGTGGCATGGAGTCAACTGCCTAAATTAGGAATGACAGTTGCGAACAACAGATGCGCAGTGCGCGGCTTGCCCCACCGATTCCGCTAGAGGCAGCGAGTGGGGACGCTTGCCCTACATTCATTGGACAGCGGTGGCAGCGGGCCATATCATGTCCCACGAGTAATTGGAAAGGACCTGATATGAAGAGACAGACGAGAAGAGAGTTTCTGAAAGCCCTCGGGGTTGTGGCAGGCTCGGCGGGGGCCTGGTCGATGCTTCCTCGTGCCGTTTGTGGGGGGCAGAACTCGGCGAATGCCGCGAAGCGGCCCAACATCCTTTTTATCATGTCTGACGATCACGATGCGCACGCCATAAGCTGCTATGGGAGCAAGGTCAATCAGACGCCGAATATCGACCGGATCGCGAAGGACGGGATGCGGTTCGAGCATTGCTTTTGCACGAATTCCATCTGCGCGCCGAGCCGGGCGGTGATTCTTACCGGTAAGTACAGCTATTTGAACGGCCTCAAGGACAACAATGACAAGTTCGACGGTGGGCAGCAGACGGCCCCGAAGCTGCTCCAGCAGGCGGGCTACGAGACGGCCATCATCGGCAAGTGGCACCTCAAGACCGACCCGACCGGCTTCGACTACTGGAATATCCTGCCGGACCAGGGGGTGTACTACAACCCGCCGCTGATCGAGATGGGCCAGCGGAAGAAGCATCAGGGCTACGTCACCGAGATCCTCACCGATCAGGCCCTGCGGTGGCTCAAGGAGCGCAAGGGGGACCAGCCGTTCTATTTGATGCTGCACCACAAGGCCCCGCACCGCGAGTGGGAGCCGGCCCCGAAGTATCTGACGCTCAACGACGACAAGGAGATCCCGGAGCCGGCGACGCTGTTCGACGACTACTCCGGCCGGGGCCGGGCGGCCCATGAGCAGGATATGACCATTGCTAAGACCATGAACGATAAGGACGTCAAGCTCGCCCCGCCGACTGGACTCACGCCGGAGCAGAAGGAGAAGTGGGACGCCGCCTATGGGCCTAAGATCAAGGCCTTCAAGGAGGCCAATCTCCAGGGCAAGGACCTGGTCCGCTGGAAGTATCAGCGGTATATGCACGATTACCTGGCCTGCATCGCGTCCGTCGATGACAGCGTGGGCCGCGTGCTGGATTACCTCCAGGAGTCGGGCCTGGCCGACAATACGATCGTCGTCTATACCTCGGACCAGGGCTTCTATCTGGGCGAGCACGGCTGGTTCGACAAACGATTCATGTACGAAGAGTCTCTGCAAATGCCGCTGGTGGTTCGGTATCCGAAGGAGATCAAGGCGGGGGTCGTGAACAGCGACATCGTGATGAATCTGGACTTTGCCGAGACCTTCCTGGATTACGCGGGTGCCCGTGTGCCGGACGACATGCAGGGGGTGTCGCTGCGTCCCTTGTTGCAGGGCCACACGCCGGACGATTGGCGCAAGTCGATGTATTACCACTACTATGAGTATCCCGCCGTGCACAGCGTCAAGCGGCATTACGGCATTCGGACCGAGCGGTACAAGCTCATCCACTTCTACAACGACATCGACGAGTGGGAGCTTTACGACCTCAAGAACGACCCGGACGAGGTGCACAACGTCTACAACGATCCTGCGTACGCAGACACGGTCAAGGAGCTGACGGCGGAACTGAAGCAACTTCGAGCGAAGTACAAGGACACCACCGGCACGCCGATCTGAGAATTGGTGTCCGGAGATCAGACCAGAAAACGAGGCAGAGTCAGTCGGCCCGACTCTGCCTCACTTGTTCTGTGACTTACTTGCCTTTCTTGAGCAGGGCCCCGGTGGCCTTGTCCCAGTGGGTGGCGCGCACCCTCATGACACGATGTTTGCTGCCGTGGCAGTCGGTGCAGTATTTCTTGGCGTCCTTGCCCACGGGCGTCGCCTCCTCGAAGGTGCTCAGGCCCGCCTCCAGGATCGGCTGGTGATCCTTGGTATCCTGAATGTCTTGCCGGGGGTGGCACGACATGCAGGAGGGATTGATCCTTTCCTTCGGGTACATGATCTCGGGCGGTGTGGTGTTCGCCTCGTCCGAGCGGTGGCGGAACGACTCGCCGTGGCAGCGCTCGCAGCCGATCCCGAAGATTTCATGATTCAGTGCCAGCTCTTCCTCGTCGAAATCGAGGTGGCACGCCTTACAGAAGGGGTTCGCCACGAACGTCGAGGCGGGCTTCTTCTTGTTGGGGTCGCCAGCGGCCTTCACGGCCGGAGTGTCTTTGCAGTCATTGTCGTTGGCGACGGGAGTCTGAGCCCGTTGCTCCCACGAGCGGCTCACTGACACGAAGATCAGCAAGCCACTTATCAGGACCACGGCCACCACGACGAATCGTTCTACTATTCGCATCACGTTCTTCCTGCTCTCAAACTCCTGCCGCATTTGACAAATCGTGCGCCGAGAATTGCCGCTGCGCTCCTGAGAGACCGATTGTTCGCATGCCATGTCTACGCTTGCCTGGACATGGCGCCCAAGTGGGAAGGTACGCACGGCTCAGGGTTCGGGTCCTCAAGTGCCGGATTCCGCACTGGGGAGCCCTTCCCAAAGCGATTCGTCGCGTTTGGGACCCACGCCCTACACGTACTCCCAGTCTTTCAGCCACTGGTAATTGGCGGGCAGCTTGGCCCAGGCCCGGTCCATGGCCTGCTCGAGCTCCTGGGCCTCGGCCAAGCTCAACTCGCGGCTTTCCTTGAGGGCTTTGACCACGTTGTCCACCTGCTGCGTATTGATCAGGCCCGGGATAGGGGCGGTGATGACATTGGTGGCGAGGATGTAGCGGATCGCCAGGCGAGCTATCCGGCTGTCTTCCTCCGCCGTTGGGCTTTCGAGGGAGCCGTCGCCTTTGAAGAGGGCATTTTCCGAGAACGGCTTGATGCCGAAGACGCCGACGCCGTGCTGCTTGACGGCGTCGAACAGGCTGTCTTGGGGCCTGACCTTGCTCTTGGCGGTGTACGGCGTCACGACGACCTGCACGATGCCGGGGTATTTCTCGATCATCGACTTGATATGCAGGCGATCATGCGACGAAAGGCCGGCGCATCGGCATTTGCCCTGCTGACGGGCCTTCTCCAAGGCCTTCATCATCTCCTCGACCTCGCTCTCTTTGTGCAGGCCGCTCTGCTCGTACATCGTGATGCGCCAGAGATCAACGTATTCGAGCTTGGCTTCCTTCATCCCTTCTTCCAAGGTCTCAAGCAAAGCCTCGGCCGTGCGGTGATCGCGATCGCGCATCTCCTTCTGATACCAGGAAAAGCCGAGGAACATGCTGTCGCGCCGGCCGCGCAGGGCCTCGGCGTAGGTGAGGACCTCCTCCTTCGTGCAAGCATCGATGTAGTTAATGCCCGACTCGATGCAATGGGTCACCACTTCGCGGCGGTTCTTCTTGAAGCCCTCGTTGTTGATGTCGGCGCTGAGCCAGTCGTTGCCCTTGAAGACGCTGGGCACCATCTTGTCGACCCGTTTCCAGTGCCCGCCCATGCAGATGGCGGAGACCCACAAGCCGGTCTTGCCCAGCGGGCGGTACTCCATGTCGGGGTTGTAGCTGCGGGTCTTGGCCGCTTCTGCGGCGTTCGTTCGCCGGCTTCCCATCGCGCCCAGTCCGACGGCCAAGCCGGCCGCCGCCGTTGCGCCATCCTGCATGAATTCACGCCGAGACAGATTTTCGGGCTTGTTTGGTTGTTGGCTGCTGCTCATGATCTTCTCCTTATCCAGATGGTCGATGGGATGCTTCCGCTGCCTTTTGGCTCGTGCACCGGTGACCTACTGCTTATCCAAGTTAACAAGCGAGCCGCGATTCCGCAAGTATTGATTCTTGTCTCCATAATCCCGACACATATAATGCTGGTATGAGCCCTGTGGAACAAGAACTGAGTCCGGCGGTCCCCGCTCTGGACGAACTCGTCCTCAAGGTCGTTCACGACAACTATCCCTGCGTCGATTCCTTGAAGACGGCCTGGGGATTCTCGGCCCTCGTGACGGGATCCGAGAAGACGATCCTTTTCGACACTGGCAGCGACGGGACGCTTTTGCTGGAGAATATGGCGAGATTGCAGATCGATCCCGGCAGGATCGACATCGTGGTCCTTTCCCACCTTCACCAGGATCACACTGGCGGGTTGACAGGATTGCTCCAGGCGAACTCTCGCGTGCAGGTCTACCTGCCGGCGTCCTTTCCGACGCGGTTCAAGGAGGCCGTGCGCGGGTATGGGGCGACTGTCGTCGAGATAGGCGGGCCGCAGGAAATCTGCAAGGATGTGTACACGACGGGAACCCTGGGCCGGCGCATCAAGGAGCAGGCTTTAGCCATCCGCACGCAGCGCGGGCTGGTCGTGTTGACTGGCTGCGCCCATCCGGGGATCGTCCAGATCCTCAAGAGAATCCGACGCCTGCACGAAGAGGACATCCTTCTCGTGATGGGCGGATTTCATCTCGAATGGGTCACGAAATGGAAGGTGGAGGCGATCATCGCGGCGTTTCGCTGTCACGGCGTGCGCTACGTCGCCCCGACCCACTGTTCCAGCGACAAGGCCCGGCAGTTGTTCCAGCAGAGCTACGGCCCAGGCTGCCTCGACGCGGGCGTCGGAAAGAGGATTGCCCTCACCGATTTGCAGGCATCCCTGACGTAGTGACAGCCGGTTGGAGGGTCAGGGCAAACGCAGAGTGCTGAATGAGGGTGTCGACGATTCTCACTGATGGGTGGCATCGTCAAGGCCGAAGGCCTTGGCGATGGTTTCACGCACGGGAAGGACGCCATCGCCAAGCTGCGCTTGACGATGCCACCCGGAGGATGCTGACCTCTCACTGGAAGTACTGAGGCTCAGTAGCCCGGTGCCATGCTTATGCTTGCGTAAGCATGTCTTGTCCGTCGGATGGAACATGTCTACGCAAGCGTAGACATGGCACCCAAAGTCCGGTGTCTCGCTCTTTCCGGACACCAGCCGCGCAGCGGCACGGCGACTGGGGATGACGGAGTCTTTGCTTCGGGAGGATTCTTCTCCATTATTGGAAGCCTGGAGAGCCGCCCGGGGCTGTGCTGGGACGCCAGACGCTCTTTTGGCCCAGAGTGTTGGGATCGGTCGAAGCGGGGTCCTTGACCGTCAGCGAGTAGCCGAGGCCGTCCGTCACGTTGTACCAACCGTCCTTGAACATGAAGCTGTGGATTACCTGCCCCGCGGCATCTTGCAGCTCGATGTGCTCGCCTGCGTTGTTGAGGTTCCCGCTGTAGGCGCCGGCGATGGGCAGGCCCGGCCCGTACTTCGCTTCAAAGGCGGCGCTATCCTGGACGACGACGATGTACTTGGCCGGCGCCAGCTCGACGCTCGGGAAGGTGAACTCCACACCGTCGGTGAACTTGACGAAATGGAGGTTGAGAGTCGAGGTCCCGATGTTGGTCAGCTCGATGAACTCGGTGTTCGGATCAAGCGGGTGATACATGATCTCGCTGATCCGCAGGCTCTGGGCCACCGGCCCGACGGCAAAGACCGCTTCCGCCAGCCCGCTCCACGGGCTGTAAGTATTGGCGGGCACGAGCACGCGGGCCTTAAGCTGGGTGGTTGCGCTGATCGGGATCGGCCCGGAATACTGGTGAATCGCTCCGGCAGTGCCGGTATCGATGGCGGAGGTGCTGCGGCCGGCGACCAGCTCGACGCTGAAGAGAAGATCGGAGCTGGTGGCCGAGGAGTTCATGCCCTGGAGGGCCAGAATATTCTGGCCCTTCCGCAGGAAGGGCAGCATTGCGGAGGCATCGAATTCCTCGAAGACGATGGCCGCCGAATCGTCGTGATTGGCGTTGGCGGCGGAACTCCAAGTGAGCGCGCCGGTGAATAACGCGCGCGCGATCTCGATGCCGTTGACGTACGCGACAAAACCGTCATCGTAGCGCATCCTCAGGGTCATGGTGTTGAAGGCCGTCGGGTCGCCTGAGACGGTGAACGGGATGCGGATGTAGCAGCTTGTGCTCTTTCCGTACATCGGGTTGCCCACGTCGATGCTGAAGAACTGCTCGTAGCCGGTGCCGCGTTCGAAGCCGACGCCGCCGGCGCCGGTGATCCAGGTCGAGTCGTCGATACTGCGGCCGCCACGCCAGCCGTCGTCGACCGGCCCGGTCGGCACGAGGACGAGCTTGGGCGCGTTCTCGGGCACGAGCGTGGTGGACTCCTGAACGGTGCGGACGACGCTGGAAGGACGGGGGTCGGAGCCGTCGAGCGTGTAGTAGAGCACGCCGCTCGGATAGGAACTGACGAGGCTCACGACACTGCTGGCCTGAACGTGGCCCCCATCCGGGACGATGCGGGGCGGGGCGACAAACTGGCTATCGACCCACGTGCACCGCGTCTGGAGCCACTGTTTGAGATGGTCGATCTCACCCTGGAAGGTGCCGTTGATGCCGGTGCCGGACCGCGGACCCTGGCTGGGCCACTTCTGCTGGTTGCGGACCTGGGCCTCCCGAATCTCGTTGGCCATCGCGTCGATGGAGGCGTCAAGGCTCGCGGTGCTGAACGCGCCCTGACGCAACGCGTACCACCGGTCGATGTACTTTTGCCAGAAGTTGGCATCCTGGAAGAGGTGGTCCCACCAGATGTATTTGAGATAGTCGCTGGCGTCCCCTGTTCCTCGCCAACTTTTGGCGTTGTCGTCGCGGCCGTCGGCGGAGTCCAGAGCCCGGTCGAAGTCCCATACCGGCCCCATGCCGAGTTTGCCGCTACGGGGCTTGTACAGGTAGGTGCTCAGACGCAGCGCGTCCACGTTCATCGCCAGCATATTGAGCAGGTTGTGATCGATGAAGCAGTCCACGTCGATGTACTTGGCATAACCGGTCTCGGGGTCGGCGAAGTTGGGGCCGTAGAGGGCGTTCTCGAAGGCGTCCAAGTAGCCGCGAATCCAGGCGGACTGGGCGGTCGTGATTTCAGTCTCCTTCGGGTCCACGTAGCACATGGTCCCGTCACCATAGGTGGGATTGCCCCGGGCTGTGTGAAAACCATGGTCTCCCGGATCGACCTGGTCGATCTTGAGCATGTAGCCTCCGCTGATCCGTGGCTCGGTGCTGTCCCACGGCTCGAGCTTCTCCACGTTGACTCGGTCCGGGCCGCGCTTGATCTTCTCCATGAAGATGTACAGGCCGACGTAGTCACTGGCCGAGACCGTGTCATCGTTCGAATTGACGTACACTTCGACAAACCGGGTCCGGACCGCATACCGGCCGATCTCGTTGCTCAAGCCGTAGATGAAGGCGTTGTTGATCAGGGCCCGGTCGTAGGTGTAGGGTGCGTACAGAACCCAGTCGGAGTCGGCGGGCAGGCCGAGAATGGCCGCGTCCCTGTCCCGATTGTTCTCGTCCCACACTTCGAACCCATATTGGGGCTTGGCTTGCGACCCGGTGCTCCTGCCTCGTTTTTTGATTCCGCCGCGTCCCGCGAAATCCGGTGCGTCGGTGATCTTGGCCCGGCCCTGCGCGCCCGTGTCGATGAAGACCGAGGAAACCCTGGTCAGGTTGGTGCTGAGGTTCTGGTGGTTTGTATCGATGATGACAATCGGCAGATTCGAGCTGAAGCCCAGCACGTCGGGGGTCAGGGCGATGTACGTCCGGCTGACCACGGCGCTCGGGGCCTTGCCCGGCTCGTAGGCGCGGGCGAGCACTTCCTTCGTACCGACGATGGGAATGAAGCCCGCGTATTTCGCCGAGGCGAGGGTGGGGACCTGGCCGTCCGTCGTCCAGTGGATCTCGGCGGCCGAGTTCAGCGAGCTGAGCTCCAGGAGGAAGTAGCCGGTATACGTGCCCGCCTCGTGCGAAAAGACGGGTTCGCCCGATATGCTCGGGTATCCGGGGCTATTAGTCTTGCCCGGCGTTGGCGGCGTGAAATATTGCTGCTGGTCACCGTAGAGGCCATACGAGAGATCGGCCCGCTGGACAGGAAAGCCCGGGCGGTCCGCGAGGTTTGTGCGCGAGCCGTACTCGTGCGCCACGTGCAGGTCGGGCGCGACCAGGGCCAGGTACTCGCCGTCGCCGTTCAGGGTGAAGTTCGTATGATAGTAGCCCTTTTGATCTCGATAAGGCCAGTTCTCCGGATGGTCCGCCTGCTGAATCCCGGAGGCGAAGACCACGAGAAAGCCACCCGCCGGCATTTGGAGCGCCGGGAAGGCCCACTTGGTCAAATTGGCTGGGTCATCCGTCAGATACCAGCCGCCGAGACTGGCGGGCTGGGCTGCCTGGTTGTGAATCTCGATCCAGTCCGGGTACGTCGTTTTGCCCTCGACGGTTGTTGATAGCGTGACCTCATTGAGGGCCATGAACTCGCTAATGACGAGAGAGGAGGTCCCAGGCTGGACACTCGGCTCGCCGGCAGCAGCCTGGGGAGGCAGCAGGCCGGCCGCCGCGCCCAGGAACTCCACTTCGGCGATCTGCATGCTGTTCGCGTGGGCGGCGTCCCGGACCTTCGTGAACAGAAGCTGGTAATGCGCGTAGACCGTTTTGTTGGCGAACGCAATCGCGGTGGCGTTGCGGGTGAAGCGGGGCCAACTGGCCAGCCCGGCGAAATCCGGGACCTCGCCGCGAGCGATCAGTGTGTACGGGCCGTCGAGGCCCGTGTTGGAGCCGGACAGCTCGAAGGCAACGGGGTCCCGCTCGGGGGCGTCGTTGGCCGTGGTGAGGGTCAGCGCGGTGACCACAGTCGCGCCGACGGCGGGGCTTACCTGGAATCCCGTGGACTGGACGGTACCTTTGAAATGCAGGAACTTCGTGTTGACGTTGTCATCGAGGGCAAAGGCGGGGGTTTCGGCCGCGGGCCAGTCGCCATCGTTCGGGACGCCTCGGACGGTATCCGCCGGGGAGGTGATGTCCGTCTGCGCCGCCGCTGGCCCCACCAGTAGAACCGCTATCAACAAGAACGATTTGCACACCTTCCAGCCATCCTCTCTGAGGGTGATTACTGGAGTTCTGCAAAATGGAGATTAGGCCTACTTTGGGAAGGAAGAATCTCTTTCCTCGATTCTTCCTTCCCAAACCGGACCGACGGGCCAGAGAAGGACTTACGCCGATTCTTCAAGGAAATCGAAGAATAAGAATTCCTTGAAGAATATAGGCCTAATCTCCATTTTGCAGAACTCCAGTCACTATCCACTGAACCAATCCTCCGCACGCTGACGCTCTTCACACCACGCGAAGAGCGCTATATTCTTCATTATAGCCATTGTGACGGGTCAGGTCAACGCGGCCGGGACGTCTCGGGAGTGCTTGGGAGACGTCCAGAGGATTGAAGTCCCGTGTTGGAACGGCCGATATATAGGATTGGGTTTGCCTTATGATCTGGAGCCCCAAGCAATATTATGTTCCAGTCCCGATTGCCGAAGAAAGCACGTTATGCGATTCTCATCATAGTGGCGACCCTCTCGCTGACTGGCGGGCTGGCTCTCCACGGACTGTCGTTGGCCGCTGTGTATTTTGCGGTCCTGCCGGCATTTGCCTGTTATGCACTGATCGTGCGTCCGAGTTTGGCTCGGTGCGTGCGGTACTATCACGTCCTCTACGTCCTGCTGCTGACGGCGATGGTCGCGGGGTATCTGATGGTCCTGGCCCATGTCGTGCCTCAACTGCGGGTCCGCTGGATGGAAGTGCCGCTGGCGGTGTGGTTCCTTCTCACGATGCACGTGGTCGTATGGCTCGTGGACCGTGTTCTCAACGCGGGGCTGTCCGCAGCCTTCGGTCTGGCGGGCCTGGGACGGCGCGTGCCGATGGCGGATGGCACGCACGCGGCGAATCCGCAATCCGCAATCCGCAATCCGAAATCAGGGGAGGGCGGATTTCGGATTTCCGACCTGCAGGCGGTCTTCCAGACCGCTCTTCGCGTTTTCCTCCTGCTGGCCGTGGCGGGGCCTTACATCCTGGCTCTCTTTGCGGTTCATTGGGTCAAATTCGCCGATAACAGCGACCCCATGCGTCAATGTCGAATGGCTTTCGAACCCGTGCAGATGCGGGCGGCCGACGGCGTCTCTCTCGATGGCTGGTTTCTGCCGGCGTCGATAACAGGCTCGGACCCGACCCCATCGGATACGACGGTGATCGTCGTCCCCGGCCGGGGAATGCCCAAAGGGTGTTCCCTGAACTACGCCCAAATGCTCTGCCTGGGCCGGTGCAACGTTCTGCTGTTCGACCTGCGGGGCGAAGGCGGCAGTGCGGGTCACTCCCGCAGCTTCGGGGTCCGAGAGGCCCAGGACGTTCTCGGGGCCGTGCAATACCTGGAACAGACCCACGCCCAAGCCAGCCGCTATGTCTATGCCTTCGGCATCTCGCAGGGGGCCTCCGCCGTTATCCGGGCGGCCGCGGCAGACGAGCGGGTCCGTGCGGTCGTCGTCGATAGCACACTCACCATCGCCCAGGACATCCTACCCACGAGGGTGCTCCTGGGACTGCCCGCGCCGCTTCGGACGTATCTGGCGGGCATGACACGCGCGTTCGCATCGGCCGAGCTCGGATGCGATCTCTTCCACCAGGCGGACCTCGCCGCCGTCACGGCCAAGCTTAGTCCGCGTCCCCTCTTGGTCATTCACGGCCAGGAAGACTCCATAGCGGACCCGAACGAGGCCGCCAGGCTCTACGAAGCGGCCGGACAGCCCAAGTGCTTGGACATGGTCCCCGGTGCGGGCCACGCAGAAGCTCTGTTGCTGGAGGGCGGCTCGTACATCATTCGCATCCTGCAACTGTTCGACCTGGCCAGACACATGGACTCGGCGTCGTAGCCACCCTCCTTGGGCTCCCAAACGCGATACGTCCCATTTGGGGTCCCTTCCCCGCGATGTTCTCACACACTCTCTCCCAGTGATTGACCATCCCAGGGTCTGGGCCTATAGTGTGGGCGACAAGTAGGACCCAATGAAGACCCATCCTTGAGAGGGCCCCCCAACGCGATTCGTCGCGTTTGAGAACCCAATCGCAGATGCCGTGCGGATGCAAAGGAGGCCGGAATGAATCGACGGGAGTTTGCCAAGAGTGTCGCGTTGTTGAGCGTTGGTGCTCAGATTCGCTTCGCGACAGGGGCCGAGAAGACAACCGATCCGGCGGGGGGCTTTTATGAGGAGCCGGCCAGGAAGATTCCCGTGCGGAAGTTCGACGTCGTGGTCGCGGGGGGCGGCACGGCGGGTGTGGTCGCGGCACTGGCGGCGGCTCGCCAGGGCGCCAAGACGGCCCTGATCGAGATCAAAGGTTACACGGGCGGGACCGTCGTCGAGGGCGGCACCGCGCTGCACAGCTTCTTCAACCTGTGGAAAGCCTTCCCTGGCGTCAAGAAACGTCAAGTGGTCAAGGGCATCCCCAGCGAGCTCGTGGACCGCCTGACCAAGGCCGGCGGGTGCTCGGGCCATGCGGAGATGATCGCGGGGTACGACTACGATTCCGTGAATACCTCGGTCGATACCGAGATCTACAAGCTCCTGAGCATGGAGATGCTCAGTGAGGCGGGGGTCTTCCTGGCCCTCAATACGATGGTCGTGGGGGCGGCGGTGGACGGCTCTCGCGTGTGCGGCGCGATCGTGGAGAGCCGCTCGGGGCGCGAGCTGTTCGCGGCCCAGGCCTTCATCGACACCACGGCTTATGGCCACCTGGCGGCGTATGCCGGGGCCAAGTACAGCGAGCCCAATGACTACGACGTGGCCAACAGCGTCGGCGTCGCCGGGGTCGATCTCGACAAGGTCGTGAAATACGTCGAGGACAACGGCGGCGCGAGCAATCTCGCCCTGGGCCTGCACGATGGCGTCCCGGGCAAAATCGTGCGGCTCGACGGCCCCCGGGCGAAAGGCAAGCCGGGCCTGCTCATCACCACGGTGCATGATGACTACTTCATGTTCGTCAAAGTCAATGTGAAGATGCCGGTCAGCCCCACGAACCGCGACGCCACGGCGAAGGCTGAGCTGCAACTGAGAAAGCAGCAGCGCCAGTGGGTCGAGCACGCCCGCAAGAATATCCCCGGCTGCGAGAAGGCGTTCATCGCTCGCACCAGTCCCACGCTGAACATCCGGCGCGGGCGGCTGATCGTCTGCGACTATGATGTCACGCACGAGGACGTGATCGAGGGCCAGCACTTCGACGATGACGTGATGGTCTACGGCTTCCACGACATGGCTCCGCGCCTCCAGGTGAAGAACGGCGGCACCTACGGCATCCCGTATCGAGCGTTTCTCCCGACGGGCCTCGACAACCTGCTGTGCGCCGGGATGATGATTACCTCGGACCACCGGGCCCACATGTCCACACGGAACACGGTCAGCTGCATGGCCCAAGGGCAGGCCGTCGGCACCGCAGCGGCGTTGTGCGCTGACGGAGGCTGCGGAACGCGCCGGCTTGCGTACTCCGACCTGCGCAAGGCGCTCGAAAAAGGTGGCGTGCACTTCGAAACCAGTGCGGATAACGCATAAACCGTGCCGTCATGATTGAACGAAGTCCTTCGAGGGCTTTCGGCCTGCCACGAGGGCACAAGGAAGAAATCGGCGGGTGGCAGCGTCAAGGCCGAAGGCCTTGGCGATGGCTTGTTCGCGTGATGATAAGACCATCGCCAAGCTTCGCTTGACGATGCCACCCAGATGAACGGGGATTGCATGAAAGACACCACGGGAGATCGCAAGTGCGTACCGACATGGATGGTCGTCGTTTTCGTCGCCTCGTGCGGCTTGAGGCTGATGCCCTCGCCGGCCGGCGGGGCGACGCGGGTGACGCTCAGCACAAGTCAGGAGGCTCCGCAGATCGAGTTCGCTTTCGCGGAGATTCAGAAGGCGGCGGACTTGGCCACAGAGACCTCGTCCCTGGTTGTGGAGGCGGCGCTCGACTCGGCGGGACTCAAACCGCAGTGCTACCGGATCGAGCGTGCGGAGGGGAAGATCCGCGTGGTCGGCGGCGACGCTGACGGCGCGATGTACGGCGGACTGGACGTGGCGGAAGCGATTCGTTTGGGCACGCTGGCGGGACTCCAGAGCAAGGAGCACTCGCCTTACGTTGCCCGGCGGGGCATCAAATTCAACATCCCGCTCGATGCACGGACCCCGAGCTATTCCGACGCCGGCGACGCCGCGCAGCAGAATATTCCCGAGATGTGGAGCATGGATTTCTGGCGGGAGTTTCTTGACGAAATGGCGCGAGACCGATTCAACGTGCTGACACTGTGGAACCTTCATCCCTTCCCCTCCCTGGTCAAGGTGCCGGAGTACCCCGAGGTGGCCCTCGCCGACGTGATGCGGACCACCGTGACATTCGACAGCAGCTACTCGCTCAGCGCCAAGGACATGGTCCGCAAGACCCACCTCGCCCACCTCGAAACGCTCAAGAAGATGACGATCGAGGAGAAGATCACGTTCTGGCGCCAGGTCATGCAGTACGCTCACGATCGTGGTATCGAGGTGTACCTCTTCACGTGGAACATCTTCGTTTGGGGCGCCGAGGGCAAGTATGGCATTACCTCGAACCAGTCCCATCCGACCACGATCGACTACTTCCGTAAGAGCGTTCGCGAGACCCTGCTCACGTATCCCTTGCTGGCGGGGTTTGGCGTCACAGCCGGCGAGAATATGCAGAGCCTCAAGGGCGAGTTTACAAATGAAAAATGGCTGTGGAAGACTTACGGTGAAGGCATCCGCGATGTGAAGAAGTTGCAGCCGAATCGTTCGATTCGCCTGATTCATCGGCTCCACCAGACGGATCTCAAGGTTATTCTGGACGATTGGAAGGATTATCCCGACACGTTCGACTTCAGCTACAAGTACTCGGTCGCTCACATGTATTCTCTGCCCACGCCGCCCTTCGCCAAATCCACCCTGGCGGCGCTGCCCTCCAATCGGCGGACGTGGCTGACTGTGCGGAACGACGACATCTACAGCTTCCGCTGGGGCGACCCGGAGTATGCCCGCGCTTATGTGCTCGGCATGCCGGGACCGGACAAGCTGGCCGGCTACTACATGGGTCCGGACGGCTACATCTGGGGTCGCGAGTTCCTCAGCACCGAGCCGGACTCGCCGCGTCAGCTCGTGATGAAGAAACAGCGGTACAGCTTCATGCTGTGGGGGCGGCTCAGCTACGACCCCCACCTGCCGGACGCCTTGTTTGCGCGGACGCTGGCCGTCCGGTTCCCGGGGACGTCGGCGGAGAAGTTGTTTATCGCTTCGTCCGAGGCCTCGAAGATCATCCCGCAGATCACGCGATTCTTCTGGGGCGACATCGACCTCAAGTGGTTCCCCGAAGCCTGCCTCAGCCACCCGAGCCAGAAAGGCTTCTATACGGTGAAGCACTTCCTCGCGGGCGAGACCATGCCGGGCAGCGGCATTATGAACATACGGTCCTTTCGCGATCGTCTCCTCGACAGCCAGCCGATGGACGGCATCACGCCGCCGGAGGTGGCCCAGGCGTTGAAGGACCACGCGCAGACCGCGCTGCGCTTCATCGCGGAGCTGCCGGCGGCCGGCGCCGATAAAGAACTGCGTCTGACGATCGGGGACCTGAGGGCGATGGCATACCTGGGGGACTACTACGCGGAGAAGATCATGGGTGCGACGGAGTTGGCACTATTTGACAAGACCGGCAAGCCCGAGCAGCAAGCCGCGGCCGTCGAACATCTGGTGACGGCGCTGGAGCACTGGAAAAAGTACGCGGCCGTGGCTACCAGCCAATACCGGCCGCAGTTGTTGACTCGCGTTGGCTATGTGGATCTCAATCAGTTGACAACCAAGGTTGAGGAAGATATCGCGATGGCGAGAGACTGGCGCAAGGACGCGGCCCCGACGACGAAGTGAGACGTAGACTGGAGATGGCATGGAGCGACGCGAGTTCATCAAGGCGGTGGCCGCTGTGGCGGCCGTGCATGGAATCCCGGCCACCACTGGGGAAGAGAAAAAGGGAAACGCGGTCACAACGGTCCCGTGGTATCGGCGCACGTACCGCTGGGCGCAGACGAATATCACCGAGATCGACCCGGCTCGGTATGACATTGTCTGGTGGCGGCAGCATTGGAAAAGGACGCAGATCCAGGGGGTCATCATCAATGCCGGCGGCATCTTCGCCTATTATCCCAGCAAGTTCCCGCTGCAATACCGTCCGCCGGCGTTGGGCGACCGCGACCTCTATGGCGAGCTGGCTCGTGCGGCTCATGACGATGGTCTCGTGGTCCTGGCCCGCATGGATTCCAACCGTGCCCATGAAGCGTTCCACCAGGCGCATCCGGACTGGTTCGCCGTGGACGCGGGCGGCAAGCCCTACCGGGCGGGCGAGCTTTACGTGTCCTGCATCAACAGCCCGTACTACGAGGAGTACCTGCCGGACGTGCTGCGTGAGATCATCGAGCGATCGCACCCAGAGGGTATCACCGACAACAGTTGGAGCGGCCTGGATCGTGGCAGCATCTGCTATTGCGAGCACTGTGCCCGGCGGTTCCGCGAGCGGACGGGCAAGCCGCTTCCGAAGGGGCGTGACTGGAACGACCCGGCCTACCGCCAGTGGATTCAGTGGGGCTATGCCCGCCGGCTGGAGATCTGGGACTTGAACAACCGCGTGACCAAAGCGGCGGGGGGGCCGGACTGCCTGTGGCTCGGGATGAATAGCGGCAGCATCAGCGGCCAGTGCCGGAGTTTTCGCGACTGCAAAGAGATTTGCGCCCGCACGGAAATCATCATGCTGGACCACCAGTCTCGCAGCGACGGCGAGGGGTTCCAGCACAATGCCCTGACCGGCAAGCTCATCCACGGCCTGCTCGGCTGGGACAAGCTGATCCCCGAGAGCATGCCGATGTACCAGATGGGCCGGCCTACGTTTCGGCTGGCCAGCAAGCCCGAGCCGGAGGCGCGGATGTGGATGCTGGCGGGCTTTGCGGGCGGGATTCAGCCGTGGTGGCATCACATCAGTGCCTATCACGAGGACCGGCGGATGTATCGCACGGCCGAGCCGATCCTGCGCTGGCACAAGGCTAACGAACAGTACCTCGTCAACCGCCGGCCCATTGCTAACGTGGGAGTGGTCTGGTCGCAGCAGAATACCGATTTCTACGGCCGGGACAATCCTGAGGAGCTTGTCGAGCAGCCCTGGCGCGGCTTCACGCAAGCTCTGATCCGTGCCCGCATTCCTTATCTGCCGGTGCACGTGGACCACATCGAGCGAGAGGGGCCGAACCTTGCGGTGCTCATTCTTCCCAACCTTGCAGCGCTGTCGGATGGGCAAGTCGCCGCTGTGCGTTGCTTTGTCGAGCGGGGCGGGGCGTTGATCGCGACCGGCCAAACCAGTCTCTGCAACGAATGGGGCGACCCTCGTCCGGATTTTGCCCTGGCCGATCTCTTCGGCGTCACAGGCGGCAAGCGTGTCGCGGGCTTCCAGCCCGCGATTCGAGGGCGGGACGCCCTCGACACAAGCGACAGGCGGATCAGCGAGCCCCGGCATACGTACCTGCGTCTGACGCCGGAGCTTCGGGGCCGGGTCTACGGTCCCAGGACCGGCGACGAGCCGCCCATCACGGCCGAGCGTCATCCGGTGCTCGCCGGCTTCGATGAGACGGATATCCTGCCCTTTGGCGGCACGCTGGAGGCGCTGACCGTGAACGAGAAAGCAAAGGTCATGCTGACGTTCATTCCACCGTTCCCGATGTACCCGCCGGAGACGGCGTGGATGCGCGAGCCGCGGACGAACATTCCGGGCCTGGTCTTGAATGAATCGAGCCAAAGCCGCGTGGCGTATTTGCCGGCCGATATCGACCGGCGGTTTGCCATCGACAATCTGCCCGACCACGGGGACCTTCTGGCCAACCTGGTTCGCTGGGCCGCGAAGGGGAATTTGCCGCTGGAGGTGACGGGTCGCGGCCTGATCGACTGCGAGCTCTACCAGCAGCCCGGCCGCGTGATCCTGCATCTGGTGAACCTCACCAGCGCCGGGACCTGGCGCGCTCCGGTGCACGAGCTGATCCCAGTCGGCCCGCTCCAAGTGAAAGTCTGTGTGCCGCAAGGCATCCAGCCGAAGATGCTCAAGATGCTGGTGTCGCAGGAGAATAGGGCTATTGCCGCCGCGGACGGCTGGGTACAATTTGAGGTCAAGTCGGTGCTCGACCATGAAGTGATCGTCGTGGAGTCGTGAAGGGTTCCCCAACGCGACGAGTCGCGTTGGGGAACCCCAGTAGCATGGGCGCGAGTGCCCATGGATTTTTGGATCACGGGCAAGATGTCCGTGCTACGTCGAGGAATGTATGGATGCAGTGAACAGACACAAGCCAAGTCGCAGGGAGTTTCTCAAGCGTGCCGCCGCTGCCACGGGTTGCGTGGCCGCCGGGGCGATCTCGGGTTGTGGAAGGGCTAGCCGCACCACGGTTAGCGCCTCCAGTGTGTTCATCGTATGCGACCCCGCCGATCCGGTTGCCTCCAGTGGCCCGGCGCAGTGGAGCATAGAGCAACTGCGGGCGTCCCTGTCGGCCCGAGGCGTTGGCAGCGACGTGGGCCGGCGTGTAGAGCAGTCGCCCGCCGGGGCCGTGTGTATTGTGGCCGCCGGCTCTGCAGCTCCCTTGGCACGGGAGGTGCTGTTTCGTGCCGGGGTGTCCGTGCCGGATACGCCGGAATCGCTGGGCCTGGTTCCGTGGGACCTGGCGGGCCGATCCGTTGTGCTGGCCTGCGGCAGCGATGTCCGGGGCTTGGTCTACGCGATTCTGGAATTGGCGGACCGCGTCGATCACGCGTCGGAGCCGCTGGCGGCTTTGAAGATACCACAAGCGATTGTGGAACAGCCGGCCAACAAGATCCGCAGCATCATACGCGTCTTTGCCAGCGACGTGGAGGACAAGAGTTGGTATGGCGACAAGACGTTCTGGCCACAGTACCTGTCCCTGCTCGCGGCTCAGAGATTCAACCGCTTCGCCCTGGCGCTGGGACTGGGCTACGACTTCACGTCGCACCTGCGCGACACGTACTTTCACTTTGCCTATCCTTTCCTCGTCTCGGTGCCGGGCTACAACGTTCGCGTGGCCGAGTTGCCGGATGAGGAGCGGGACCGCAATCTGGAGATGCTGCGATTCCTCAGCGATGAGACGGCCCGTCGCGGCCTGCACTTCCAGCTCGGCATTTGGACGCATGCTTACAAGTGGACCGATAGCCCCGGCGTCAACTACACCATTGAGGGTCTGTCTCCCCAGACCCATGCGGCCTATTGCCGAGCCGCGTTGGAGACTTTGCTCAAGGCATGCCCGTCGATCAGCGGCGTCACCTTCCGCATCCACGGCGAAAGTGGTGTGGCGGAGGGCAGCTATGAGTTCTGGAAGACGGTCTTCGAAGGCGTCGTACACTGCGGCCGGCGCGTGGAGATCGACATGCACGCCAAGGGCATGGACCCGGCGATGATCGAGCTGGCCGTCGCCACCGGCATGCCGGTCAACATCTCGCCCAAGTACTGGGCCGAGCACATGGGCTTGCCTTATCACCAGGCCGCTATTCGCTCCGTCGAATTACCTCGCCAAGACCGGGAGGATCAGGGATTCTTCTCTAAAAGCTCCGGCTCGCGGAGCTTCCTCCGCTATGGCTATGGCGACTTGCTGGCCGAGAACCGGCCCTACGGAGTTCTGCACCGCATGTGGCCCGGCACGCAGCGGCTTCTGCTCTGGGGCGATCCGGCGATGGCATCCGGGTACGGCCGAGCGTCCAGCTTCTGCGGCAGCAGCGGGGCGGAGCTCTTCGAGCCGCTGTCGTTCAAAGGCCGCAAAGGCTCGGGTCTGCCCGGCGGGCGCGACGCCTACGCGGACGCCTCGCTTCGTCCGGCCCGCGACTACGAAAAGTATCTCTACGGGTATCGGCTCTGGGGCCGGCTGCTCTACAACCCTGCCGCTGAGCCTGAGACCTGGCGCAGGTCCCTCCGCAGAGAGTACGGCAAGGCCGCCGTGGCGTGTGAAGAGTCGCTGGCCCACGCCAGCCGCATTCTGCCGCTGTTCACGACCGCCCACACGCCCTCGGCCGCGAACAACAACTACTGGCCCGAGATGTACGCGAACATGCCCATTGTCGATGCGTCCCGGCCGCATCCTTACGGCGATACACCCAGCCCCAAGCGCTTTGGCACGGTCAGTCCCCTGGACCCGCAGCTATTCGCCGGGGTGGATGAGTACGCAAATGCTTTGATCGAGGGAGAATCGGTGGCGAAGTATTCGCCCGTCGAGGTCGCCCAATGGATGGATGGTTTGGCCGAAGCGGCGACGAGGCGGTTACGCGAAGCCCAAAGGCAGATGGCGGATCGCAATTCACCGGCATTCCGGAGGCTGGCCGTGGACGTGACGATTCAGAGCGGTCTGGGGCGGTTCTTCGCCGCCAAGCTGCGGGCGGGCGTGCTCTATGCCATCTACGACCGGACCGGTGCCCCCAAGGCGCTGGAAGAAGCCCTGACAGCCTACCGCACCGCGCGAGAGACCTGGGCCGAGATGGCGGCTGCGGCCCAGAATGTGTACGTGAGCGACGTCACTTTCGGCCTGGAAAAGCAACTGCGCGGCCATTGGCTGGATCGCTTGGCGGACATTGACCAGGACATCGAAGACATGGGAAGACAGACGGCGAACGGGCAGGCCGCTTACAGTGACGCCGTAAGGCGTTTCATCTCAGGCCTCGGCGGGCACACTGCGAGCGAGCGGCCCGTCGTCCCCCTCGTGCACATGGTGCCCGCTCTTTTTGTAGCGGGGCAGCCGATGACCGTCGAACTCATCCTGCTGAGTCAGCAGACGCCGGCGCCCGCCGTTCGCCTGTGCTATCGTCGCGTGCATCAAGCGCAGCCCTACCAGACGGCCGACATGCCGAGGGAGGGAAATCGGTGCTCTGCGACGATCCCCGGCGAATACACGAATACGCCGTACCCGCTGGAGTATTACTTCGAGTTGCGCAGCGCGACGGGCCAAGTGTGGCTGTATCCGGGCTTCGACGCGACGCTGACCAATCAGCCGTATTTCGTCGTGCGGCAAGCGTAAGACGGAGCTTGCCGCACAAGGGGTTTGGGGTCGGAGGAAGCTACTGAGAAGACGGCCCCTGGGTTGGCGTTGATGCCGCCGGCCAGTCTTTCTTATCCTTGAAGAGCAACTGCGCGATGAGGTGCAGGTCGTTCTTCCAGACCGGCCACGTGTGCCCGCCGGAATCGACGTGCCAGAGGTGCGGGACACCCATCTGCGTCAGACCCTCATGGAACGGCTTGCTGATGCTCATCAGGCCATCCTTATCGCCGCAGGAGACCCACAGCAGCCGGAGCTTCTCTTTCGCGGCCGACGGCTCGGAGATCAGCGATCGGACCGGCTGGGTGTTGGGGGCCGAGGAGAACCCGCCGACCCAAGCGAACGTGTCCAGGTTCCGCAGGCCGAAGGTTAGTGACTGGCCGCCGCCCATCGACAATCCCGCCAACGCGCGGTGCTCGCGGTCGGCCTGCACAGTGTAATGCGACTCGATGTACGGGATCACGTCTGCGAGCAGGTCCTTCTCGAAGGCCGCATACGCCTCGAAGGCATTACCCGCGAATGGGTTGGCGGGGGCCGGCTCGGCCGACGCCCGGCCGTTGGGCATTACGACGATCATCGGGACCGCTTTCTTGTCCGCATAGAGATTGTCTAAGATGATCTCGGCCTTGCCCGTCCAGGTCCAGCCCAGCTCCGTGTCGCCGATGCCGTGGAGCAGGTAGAGCACCGGGTACTTCTTGTCCTTCGCATAGCCCGGCGGCGTGTAGACCGTCATCTTGCGTTTGATGCCGACGGTCTTCGAGTCGTATTCGACGGCCTCCAGCTTGCCCCGCTCGATCCCGTCCCGGCGGGTGTCGAAGCCGGCAGGAGCAGGGGGGAAGGCCGCTTTGTCGTCGGGCCCGAGCGCAACCGGCGGTCCGAAGCTGGGTACGCCCGAGCGAGCCGGGGGACGGGCGGCACCCTCGGCGGGCGCCGTGGCCGCCGAAGCAGCCCGCTTGGCCACGAGCTGTTCCGTGGCGAACTCGCCCACGTTCCGCGTGAACTTGATCTCGTCGCCCGCGACCTTGCCCTGGTACTCGATCCGGACCTCGTTGCCCTGGAAGTCGAAGACCTCGACAAACGTGATCGTATCCGCCTCGAGCTTGCACTCCTTCAACTCGACCTCGCGTTTCTCGCCCGCGATGTCGGAGCTGGCCTTGCCCGTGACTTTATCCCCATCCTGCTTGAGCGTGTAGGTGTACTTCTGCACGCCGACCTGCGTCTCGAACTTGGCTTTCCACTCGCCCGTGACGTTGGCCGCCCCGGCGTTGGCCGCAACGACCAAGCCAAGGACCACCATCGACAGACACATCGTCTTGACACTTGCCCTCGTCGCCATAGTCCATCCCCTGATTGGTATTCGGTTAGGTACGCCCGCTCAGAGCTTCTCACACAATGAGCAGCATGGCCCTCCCTCTGTCACCCCTGCGAAGGCAGGGGTCCAGGAAGGCTACGATGTGCCTGGATTCCCGCTTGCGTGGGAATGACACGCGGGGCCTTTCGCGAGACAATCACTCTGTCAATGGTTCCTATTGGAAAAGCTGCGGCGCGAACTCGTTCAGATAGTTGCGCCAATTGATCCACGTGTGGGCCCCGTCCGTCTCTTGGTAGACGACCTCGAACCCGTGCTTCTTGAGCATCTCGACCGTGGCGCGGGACGTGGCGACGAGGAAATCCTCTTTGCCCGTGGCGAACCACACGAGCTTCAGTCTCTTCTTCAGCTCGGCATTGTCCAGGACCTCTTTGTGCTGCTCTTCCCAGGATGGGCCGGAGGCCGCGCCCGTAGCTCCCCGGCGGCCCGGGCCGGTGATCCCGAACACTCCCGAGCTGAACACGCCCAAGTAGGCGAATTGGTCCAGGTGGGGAATGCCGATGTTCAGCGTGTGGCCGCCGCCCATCGATAAGCCCGCGATCGCGCGGTGCTGGCGGTCGCTGTACACGCGGTAGTGCTTCTCCGCATAGGGCATGATGTCGTTCAGGAAGTCGGAGATGAACTCATCCGTGGGCGGCCGGGATGAGCCGCTGCTCGGCGCTCGGAACATGAACGGACTGGTGTGGCCGGCCGGCATGACGACCACCATCGGCTTGGCTTTCCCGGCGGCGATCAGGTTGTCCAGGATGAACCCGGCCCGGCCGACGGATGTCCACGAGTCGTCGCAGTCGAACGCTCCGTGCAGCAGGTAGAAGACCGGATACTTGCCCTCGCCCAACTCGTAGCCCGGCGGCGTGTAGACGTGCATCCGGCGAAACCGCTTCAGCGACGTCGAGTAGTATGTCACCGCCGCGACGGCCCCGTGGGGCACGTCCTTGGTGTCCATGAAATCCGCTCCCGGAACGTACACAAGGCTCCAGACGTTGGTATTGGATTCGCTGACCGAAGGGCTACGGGGATCGATCACGGACACGCCGTCCACGTTGAAGTTGTACCGGTACGCCCCCGGCCCGATGGGGCCGAGCGTCGCCTCCCAGACGCCCTCGCTGCTCTTGGTCATTTCCGCGCCCTGGCCGACGCCCGGAATGTCGCCGCCGGCCAGACGCACGGCCTGGGCCTTGGGGGCGAGGATGCGAAACGTGACCCGCCGGTCCGCGGCGACTTCGGGCGAAACCACCTGCGGCCCCTGGGGACCGCGCACCCGCGGGGCCTTCGCCGCCGGCTGCGCCGACGCGGCGGACGCCGGGACCAGCGCCGCCAGCATCGTAGCGGCTGTGAGTGACATCGTCATTCTTCGTGCCTTCATCGTTTTTCTCCTTCCTGTAGTCGTTGTGCTCCCACTCTCAGTGGCGAGGGCCGACGCCGTGGACCACGAGCGGCCGGAGCGTACACCATCGCCTTGGAAATGCGGTTGAGGAACTCGATCAGTACCTCTGCTTCCTGGGGCTCGAAGACAGCTAACAGGCGCTGCCGCGCCGCCTCGCTGTCCGCCCACAGCTTTTCATAGGTCTGCCGCCCCTTACGCGTCAGCAGGACGCTGCGAGCGCGACGGTCGGTGGGATGTCGCCCGCGTGCTACCAGCCCACGGCTCTCTAATCGCACGAGCATAGCGCGCACCGTATTGGCGTCGGACGAAGCCCGGCGGACGAGCTCCTGTTGTGTGACCCCGTCCTGATCTTCCAGCAGGGCCAAAAGAACGAACTGATCGGCCGTCACCCCGCGCCGGGCCAGCCCCGCCTCGGTCCGGCGGTGCATCGCCCAATAGGCGGCCCGCAACTCCATCGCAATGTCATGCCCCGACGCCATCGCTCGACCCCAACAAGATGTACGTATACGTATGAATTGCGCCGAGAAACTACCATCGCGACAGACAAAGGTCAACAAGAAAACTCGCCTTTCTCGGCGTTGCGTGCGGAGGGCGGACAGGGGTCAGGGATCGGGGATCAGGGGTCAGAAAGGAACCCCGGCCCCTGAACCCTGACACCTGATTCGCGACCCCTGGTTCTCACTTTTCCCTTGCCTTCTTCGCGCGCACCGGCCATAATACTTCCCAGAGAAGTACCCCGGATGAGGCTGCGACGAATGGGCTGGAGCCCCATCTGGGCCGGACAGTTGTGGTGAGGTTGAAATGCGTGGAATGGCCGGGGAAGTCCGAGTGCCGAGCTAAAAATGAGACAGGAGAACCAGAAAATAAATGACTGTCCGGGGTAGTCGGTTTTCCAGGTTTACATCTTGTTCGACTGGCCTGCCCCCGGATTATGTGTCGAGCGAGTATGCTGTGCGGTTTCGATGAGGGAAGCCATCTTTTCGGGCGATGGTTTCACGTTCTGGACAGACGGACGTCCATCTTTGAGATGTTGCGATTTAGGGGAACGGCCTTGAAGGACGCGGACGAGCGAGTGAAGCTCCAATTTGAGTATGCGTGGAGATGGTTCGATTCTCATGCCAAGCAGCGCATGATGATGTTCTACTACTACTTGGTCATGGTTGGCATCCTCGCGAATGCTTGGGTTCTGTCGTATGACAAAGGGTACAGCGCGGTTGCGGTGGCGATCAGTCTCATGGGGGTACTTGCATCGGTCAGCGCGGTCTGTTTTGACGTGCGGAACCGGCAGATGTCCAAGGCAGCGGAGGACATCCTCGAGAGCCTTGAGACTGCGGAAATCTATGTAGCCACACCTGATGACGAAGGCAGCAAACAGATGGGGCCCCTTTCTACAGACAGGAGGCTGGGGATGCGGGAGGGACAAAAACTTACCTTGAAGAACTGGCTTTTGAAGCACAAATTCTGGATTCGCTTGATCGAGGGTTCATTCGCCTTGGCGTTTCTGCTCGCAATAGCTTTGGCCCTCTGCTGGCCAACAAGGTAATGCAAAGAGAGCCGGCCGCTGTGGGCAACGCGCGGAAGGTGGAAAATGAGATGCCGAAGAATCTGCATCCTGTTGTTGGCAGAATCTGTATGTTAGCATGACGGGTTCGACGTTGTTCTCTTTGTGCTTATGCATTACGGCGTGGGCTTTTTTGGGAAAAAGCGAAGGAGAAGTGGATGACCGAGGAGCGCATTTATGAGATATCCGTCAATGACGTCAAAGACGCTGCCAGAGGAGGTCTGAATGTCCGGCGGACCGACAGAGATGCAAACGTAAAGGAACTCGCGGAGAGCATTGAGAGGCACGGCTTGCTTCAGCCGATCTTAGTGCGAGGGCAACCGGGGAAACCACCGTACGACTTGATTGCTGGTCATCGCAGGCTGGCTGCGCACAAGCTCCTGAAAAAGAAATTGATCAAAGCCAGATTCAAGCCCGCAGGCTATGGTGATTTTGAGGCGAAGGTTGATTCACTGGTCGAGAACCTCCATCGCGTGGAGCTTACTGAATTTCGCATAATATAGTGACAGATTTTTCGCATAATATATTGACACCAGCGTTTCGTTCTCGTAGGCTGTCCGCATGGACAGAAAAGGACGAACACGAAGGGACTTCGACGAGTTGGAGAACCGCCGAAAG
>JAPLMX010000080.1 GCA_026386805.1 Phycisphaerae bacterium
AGCGGTCCAAGTCGACCTAGCAGATGTCGTATCCATACCAACCTCCTTGTCGGATGTCTGTCACAACACCCATCGGAAGGTTGGTATGTTTCTCTTGATACCACATCCCCAATTACCCCCTCAAAAAGTGCGAAAGTTCACCGTATAGAACATGGAAGATATTAGTACCCGATCTCGCTAATGTTCAAGAGTAAACGGAACCACTATAGTAGGATTTGTCGTGCGAAAATGGGGGGATTTGGGGAAGGTACAGAAACGGTGATTCTGCCAAGAAACGGCCCCCAAGAGGGCGTAGAGCCTGTTCTGTGGGCTCGGAAGAAGGGAGGATTTTGAGGGAGGATTGTGGTGCTATTTACTTGGACACGGTACTATGTCAACCTCGTCGGGCGATAGGTCTATTCTGTATGTACACGTGCGGCCCTTGACCTTCTTGATGGCCTTCGCAAGCCATTCCAATCCGGCCCCCTTGAGCATATTTCTCAGCATCTTCGGTTGATTCTTTCTTGTGCCGTGCTTCTTTTCGTCGAATGGAATCCCCACGTGCTCCCCTTTGAGGTCGCTCAGGAGATCCTCAAGGAATGGGTAGCTACCCTTCGTCTTCGCATTGAACTTATCGAGAGAGACCTGAGTCTTGTGATGTGTACCTGGGGCGGTCTTTCGCGACTTTCCCGGCAGCGGCCTGGCCTCTGCCTGCGTCGCACCGCCCGCCGGTGGCGTCTCGCTTGATTCTGGTTTGCTCTCGCCTGGCCCTGTTCCGCCGCTCGCGGCCCTCGTGAGTTCGGAGGCGGCCAAAAACCATTGCTCCAGTCGAAGGAAATCGCTCACCTCTATGATGTGGTCGTCCGCGAGGATGGGTACATCCGGCAGATGGCACTCAGGGAAATGATGGCGAACCTCCAAGGCGGCATTTACGAACATTTTCATGATGCGCTGATTCATCCACCGGCAGTCTGGCTCAAGCGCCGCATAGGACCATAACTCGGCGTCGTCAAGGATGAGCCGGCGGTAACGCTTGAGTTCCATGTAAGTCCTATGCGGGATCGCCACATCAGGGACAACAGCGTAAAAGCCCTGCTCTATCTCCCGCAGTCCTTCAAGATACCGTTCGGCTTCCCCGTGGCTCTTCAGCCGACGGATGGCAGCCACGGGCAGGTCCTTCTCGACCGCCCGCCGTGCTGCTTGGATGAATTCGGTCTTGTCGCTATAGGCCGGATGGAAAACATAGGACGCCAGATTCCAAATGGTCTCCGGCCGACCATAGACCCGCCAGGATTCCTTCTGGTCTTGCCCGGTCGGTAGGCTCTTCGGTTCTTCGTACCCCGGCCAGATGTCGGCGGCTATGCTCGTGTACCCTTGCCCGGCCGTATCATGCAGGATGATGCAGGCGGCGTAGTAGCAGAGAAGGCCTTCATCTTCGTACTTCTCGGTGAATTCGGCTATGTCGGCCTTCCCATCGGTCGGCGTACCCATCCAACGCAGAATCGGGTGGAACGTCGATTCTCCCCGTTCGTAGGCTTCGCACTGCTCAAGGATCTCTCTGGCCTTGTCTCGCCAGAAGAGCCACGGGTCGTCGGTGAACCACTCATCAACCTGTCGGGCCGCCGCTCGCTTCGCCTTCTCGTATGCTTTGAGTTCTTCGCTGTCCATTGTGCCCACCTTATAACGGATGTTCCATATCGATTCTGACCTAAGGCTTTATTGGAACTTGAGTTATGACGATTTGTGCCGAAATATGTAGCCAGTAATTTATACGCCATATTTTTGATATGTTGTGATTTTATTATTGACTTGTGGTTTTAGTGGGCTACAATGGTAGCCAGTATGTACCTCGAGAAGACCCAGAGCCAAGGCAAGTACACCTGCTATCTGCTGCGGGAGACCTACCGCCAGGACGGCAAGGTCAAGCATCGAACCATTGCCAACCTCTCCCGCTGCTCGCCCCAAGAGATTGAAGCCATCCGCCTGGCCCTCCAGCACAAGGACGAACTGACCGAGCCACTGTCACTGCCGAGCCAGCAGATCAATCTGCGACAGGGATTGTCCGTGGGGGCCGTAGGGCTGCTGTATGACCTGGGCAAACAACTGGGCCTGGTCCAGGCCCTGGGTCCCAGCCGCGAAGGCCGGTTGGCCCTCTGGCAGGTCATCGCCCGGGTCCTCGATCAAGGCTCGCGCCTGTCGGCCGTCCGACTGGCCGGTCGGCATGCGGCCTGTGACATCCTCGGCTTGGACCGCTTTCATGAAGATGATCTCTCTGCCAATCTGGATTGGCTGGCAGAACACCAGGACCGGATCGAAGACCGGCTGTTCCCGCGTTGGCATCCGGCGCAGACACCGGGTCTGTATCTCTATGATGTGACCAGCAGCTACCTCGAAGGCACCCAGAATGAGCGGGGTGCCTTCGGCTATAACCGTGATGGCAAGAAAGGCAAACGTCAGATCGTCATCGGTCTGTTGTGCGATGCGTCGGGCCAGCCCCTGTCGATCGAGGTATTCGCGGGCAATACGGCGGATGTCAAGACCCTGGCCCGTCAGATTCGCAAGGCCGCCGATCGCTTGGGGGGCGGGTCTGTGACGTTCGTGGGCGACCGGGGGATGATCAAGAGCCCCCAGATCACGGACCTGAACGAAGA
Source organism: Phycisphaerae bacterium (assembly GCA_026386805.1). GTDB lineage: Bacteria > Planctomycetota > Phycisphaerae > Sedimentisphaerales > Anaerobacaceae > PLanc-01. The sequence goes on from JAPLMX010000080.1 coordinate 2,631, forward strand.
GGGGTTTCATTACATCACCGCCTTGACCAAGTCCCAGATCGACAAGCTCCTTTCGCAGGGGGTTCTGCAAATGAGTCTGTTCGATCAGCCCTTGGCGGAGGTTTGCACCGCGGAGGGACTACGCTACATTCTGCGTCGCAATCCGACTCGCGCCGAGGAGATCCGTCAGTCGCGTCAACAGAAGGTATCGAGTCTGCGAAGTCTCGTGGCCGCCCAGAATACCTACTTGGCCGAGCATCCCCGAGCGACGGTGGAGCGAGCCTTGCATCAGGTGACGGAGTATGCCGACAAGCTGAAGGTGTCGATTTGGGTAACCATCTCGGGGTCAGACAGAGTCCTGGAGGTCTCTGTCAATCCAGCCGTGTTGGCGGAGCTCGAGTCCTTGGACGGCTGTTACGCCTTGAAGACAGACCTGTCGTGCGCCCAGGCGGACAAGGAGACCATTCATTCGCGGTATCGGGACCTTTCGTTAGTAGAACAGGCCTTTCGGACCAGCAAGACCGTGGAACTGGAGATGCGTCCGATTCATGTCCGCTTGGCCCGTCGGACGCGGGGACATGCGTTGGTGGTGATGCTGGGCTATCGCCTGGTGCAGGAGTTGGCCAAACGTTGGAGCTCCCTGAACCTGACGGTTCAGGAGGGTCTGGATGAGTTGAGCAGTCTCTGTGCCACCGAGGTGTTGTTGCAAGGATCGGTTCGCTACAAAAAGATTCCGACTCCCCGAGCGTCCGTAGCGGAGTTGCTCCAGCGGGCCGAGGTCAAGTTGCCCGAGGTCCTGCCCAGTCGAGGTGTTACTGTAGCCACCCGCAAGAAGCTGCCTGAGAATCGCCCAAAGCACGCTAAACAAAGCACTTAGATCGCAAATTACCAGGCACCAAAAGGTGGAACATCCGTTGTATGGGGGTGTGGCGGACGGGGCAAGGGACAACTGGGTGTTCTGGGAAACCCATACCCACCGTCGCATCGTGGATTTCTACCATGCCCGAGAATACATCAGCAAAGCGGCCACCGCCATTTTCGGGCGGGATACGAAGAGTCGGGACGTATGGGTCGAGGACTGGAGCCACAGATTGAAACACAAACCAGGCACCGCCGGCCGATTGCTCAAGGAACTGGAGGTTCGCAGGGCCGCTCTCGACAGCCAGAATTTCATCGAACGGGATGAAGCACTGCGTCAGGTGATCGTATACTACACCAACAACAGGAACAGGATGGGCTACCCGAATCACTTGAAACATAAGCTGCCTCTTGGCAGTGGTGTCACGGAGGCCGCTTGCAAAACGGTGGTCAAGCAACGCATGTGTGTGTCTGGGTCGAGGTGGAAAGACAGCGGGGCCAGTTGTGTTCTAGCCTTGCGAACTCTGAAGTTGACGCCCGGCCGCTGGCAACAGTTCTGGAACTACGTCATGAGGCACGGATGTACACTATATTAAGCGAGCACCCCCGCCCTGAGCAGTAAGTGCTGGGGGAAAAAAAGGTTATGAGCAATCGACCCCCGGGAGGGGTTCGGAAAAACAAAGCCAATTCTCCCGACGGCAGGCAGGGGTGACAGTCATTCCCGCGAAGGCAGGAATTGGGCCGCTCTCAGCCCGGGCGAGAGCGAAGGAGCTTGGATTTCTCACCCGTGCTTCGGGGCTTTGGGATCTCCGTAATGATTCGACCGACGCGGAAGATGGTGATCGAGCCGGTGGACTCGCTGACCGTAACGGCGATGGAGTCTGTTACCGCCGTGATGGCCGCCGCGGCGTGGTGCCGGGCGCCGAGGCCCCGCGGCAGCTCATACTCCGGCTGGCTGGTTGTGCGGATATAGGTGCCGCAGGTCTCCATGACGCCATCACCGTGCAGGATGAAGGCCCCATCGAGCGTCGCCAGCTCCTTGACGGTCTCTTCCAGCGAGTAATCAAGGATATTCCGCTCTTGCGGCGGGTAGCCTTTGAACGGGTTCAGCACGAGCTGGCGGGTCAAGGGCAGAACATGGTCCGTATCGCCGATCACGAACATGGCCCCCACCGCCCGGCCTTCGCGGCCTTCGCTGCCCAGCTCCGAGGCAATATCCACCACCCGCTCGATGACTTCGGGCAGGATGTGCGACGACGCCGTCATGAGATCGACGCCCGAGGCCAGAATCTCGTATTCCCGGCCTACCTCGGTTACGATGATCGTATCAAGCGTCTTGGCGGCCGCCAGGCCGGAGAGGAAAACTACCCGGTCGCCATACTTGATCAGGCCCCTGGAAAGGGCCAAAAACACGGCGATTTTGACCTGCCCGATGCGAGTCAGAGGCACGTTCGGAATGCGCAGGCACTGGCGAGCGCCCACTTGGGGCTCTTTCTCGTCCGGGGCGGCCTTCGTCACACAGAAAACCTCGGCCATGACGAGCCGAACGATGCTTGCGATGCTCATCTCCACACCCCCCAGTGCCAGGTTTTGTTCACATCTCGTACGCCCGAACTCCCGCAAGGGCTCATCCCAGTTTTACCGAACAAAGCGCCAGCCGGCCGGTAGAAACAGGTTGGCAGCCCCTTGTTGACCGGTCCTGCCGGATCGGCCGGTTCGGAGGGCTCTCGGAGGTGGAGCTGTACCTCCAACACACGCGTCTGGCACAGAAAGGAACACGTATGGGCATCTTTGAATTCGCGATGGAGAAGGAGAAATTCAGCGAGGAATACTATCGCGATTTGGCGAATCGAACCAATCACGTGGGGCTCAAGAACATCCTGACCATGCTGGCCGACGAGGAGGCAAAACATTATCAGGCCATCGAACGAATGAAGACCGAGACGCCGAAGCAGGTGACCGACGTGCCCGTTCTGCAACGCGCGCGGGAAGTTTTCGAGAAGATGCGAGGCTTGCCAAAGAAATTCAACTTCCGGGTCAGCGAAGCGGGACTCTACCGAAAAGCGTGCCAGATTGAGGAACAAAGCAAGAAGTTCTACTTAGAAAAGGCCAAAGAGGCCCAGGACCCCGATCAAGGGCGGGTTCTCAGGCTGCTGGCTCAGGAGGAGGATAAGCACCTGCTTCTGATGGAGAACATCTACAGCTTCGTGTCCAAACCGGAGAGCTTCCTGGAAAACGCCGAGATGTACCACTTCGACGACTACGTCGAGGGCGTGCTGTGAAAGACAAAGGTAAGACGGTAAGAGCCAAATCCTGCCCCTTCTTTCCTTTTTACGTTCTTACTTTTCTACCTTCTCCTCCCGGGCGACCGCCTTCTCAATATCCGGCTCCAAACGGGTCAGGATGTCCGTAAGGCTCTTATCGAGCGCTTCGACAACCGCCTCGGCGGTCTTGGCTGAAACAGGGCACTCGGCCCTGTACGTCCGGGCCAAACCAACCGTCTCCCTGGCATCCGGGCCGGTTAGGAGAAAGAAGCGGATCTCCACGACGGCCACGGGCGACGATTCGTTCCTGAAGTCCGCGTAAAGGCCTATGACGTTTCCCTCCAGCATGTACGTGGACTCCAACCGGCTGCCCACCGAGGAGACTCGCCCGAACAAGCCGGAGTCCGCCAGCCAGTCGCGCGTCTTTTCCGTAACCATGACCCCCGGCAGAACCAGGAATTCGCGGTAGTAGTCCGATTCATACCGGAACTCATCGAGGCGGTAGACCAATTGCCTGGTCGCAAAAGCCTCATCCACGTTGAACCGGCGAATCCGCAGGGTGGCGTCGGTGTGGACCTTGGCCGGCCCCCCTTGGCGCTCGGCCTCCAGGATATAGTACTTCCTGTTGGTGGCATCGCTCTGGACGCACCCGGACAGGGTCAAGGCGAACCCCAGCAAAGCAAGACACAGGAGCCAGCACGGTCGAATACGGGTCATTTCACTACCTCCGATCTCTTGGGCGGCTTGCTGAACAGCAGCTCCGACGGATTCTGTTCCACCGTGGAAATCAGCTCCTTCAAGCTGTCGGTGATTTCTCGCAGGTCGCTGAGGACCCTCTCGATGCCGGGCCGCTCGGTGGAAACCAAGGCGTTGAAGTTCACCAGGGCCTGGTTGAGCTTGGCGACCGCCTCCGGCACATTCGGCGGATGAGGGACCCCTTCCGGGATCGCGAACAACTGCTGAAGGTACTTGTTCGTTGTCCGCAGCTCGGCGATGAAGGTCTGTGTTTGCCCGCTGAGGGCGGGCACGTTCGCATCCACGACGGCCCGATCCAGGGAGGTCAGCAGCCGTTCGAGGTCCGCGTTGATCCTCTCAGCATCCACGGCGGACAGCTTTCGGTCCATTTGGGCCAGAATCCCGCGGATTTGCCGGCTCAACTGCGGGACGTTGGCCTCATCCACCGCCTGGTTCAGAGAGGCCAGGAACTGCTGCGCGGACGCATTGATTTTGGCCATCTCCAGGGCCTCCACCTTCTGCTGACTGATCCGCAGCAAGCCGTGGGCGTCCCTGCTGAGCTGCGCGATGTCCGCCTCCGTGATGGCCGTATTCAGCGCGGTGAACACCTTCTCCAGGCTGTTGGAAAGACCTTTCGCGTCAATCCCCTGCAACTGGGTCAGGATCTTGTCGATGGAGTCCTTCATCGTCGTGAACTCCCCCGGCGCCGAGGGAATGACCGGGTATTTCGACTGCCAGGGGACCGGCTCCGCCGGGAACCGGTTCGGATCGAGGAGATCGGCCTCGAGATAGGCTTGCTGCGTCAGGAGATTCGAGGAGACGCGAACGCGCAGTCCCTGATCGACCATCCGGGATAACAAGGCCTCGGCATGGGGATACGACGGCTCGGGGAGCTTGGACCGCAGCACCCCACTGACCACCCGCACGCAAGAGGCGAACCGGGCGCCGGCGGCCGTGTTCGGGTCCAGCGAATACTCGCTCCCCACGAATCCAATCTGTTCGACCTGACCGACTTGCACACCCCGGAACTCCAGCGGTGAGCCGACACTCAGACCCGTGATGGAATCCGCAAAGTAAGACTCGACATGCAGCTTCTCTGGGGCGAACAATCCGGCCCCGAACAGAATGATAGCCACCACGATCAAGGTCAGGGCGGCCAGGACAAATAGGCCTATCCGGAAATAATGAGGCTTGGCATCCATCCAATTCACCTGTGCAAATCAGTCTTGGCTTCCAACGGATTGAGCTGACGGTGGAAAAACTGCCGGACCACGGGATTGTCGCTGTTGTCGCGCAGCTCCTGCGGCTTGCCTGCGGCCACGATCGTCTTGGCTTCCTTATCGACCATGATCACCCGATCCGCCACGGTGAAAATGCTCGGCAGCTCGTGGGTCACAATGACAAACGTGATCCCCAGGTCGTGCGACAGTTCCAGGATCAGCTCGTCGAGCTGGGCCGAGGTGATCGGGTCCAGGCCGGCCGACGGCTCGTCGAGAAACAGGATCTTTGGGTCCATCGCCAGGGCCCGGGCGATGGCGGCGCGTTTGCGCATCCCGCCGCTGAGCTCGGAAGGCATTTTGTACGCCGCGGCCTGCAGCCCGACGGCCTTGAGCTTCATCTGCGCAATCATCTCGATTGCGTGGCGGGGCAGATCCGTGAATTCCTCCAGAGCCAGCGAGACATTCGTGAGGACCGTCATCGAGCCGAACAGGGCACCGCTCTGGTACGCCACCCCGATCTTCTTGAGCACGCTCAGCCACTGCTCACCCTCGGCGGTGACGATGTCGGTCCCCTCGATCAGGATGGCCCCGCGTAGCGGCTTTTGCAGACCGATCATGTTCTTGAGCAGCGTGGTCTTGCCGGAGCCGGAACCGCCCAGGATGGCGAAGATCTCGCCCATCCGGACCTCGAAGTTGATGTCCTGCAAGACCACCGTGTCGCCGTAGCCGGCCGCAAGATCCTTCACCTGAATGATGGGTTCATCTGCCATTCAACTCTTCGATTTTTGATTGTTGATGTCTGATTTTTGATGGAAGAGGCCGCGCCGCGCGAATCCCAGATCAACCATCAAAAATCAGACCTCTTCTTCAGATTCCCAAGTAGTAGTAGGCCACCGCGAATACCCCGTCGGCGGCAATGACCGCGATCAGGCCGCTGACCACGGCGCGGGTGGTCGAATCACCGACCGCGGTCGGACCGGTGCCGGTCTGGAGGCCCCGCAGACAACCGATCCCCGCAATCAGGCCGCCAAAGACGAACGTCTTGACGAGGCCCCCGAAGAAGTCCGTCAGGGTCGCGGCGCGGCAAATCCTCTCCATAAAGATCGAGGAGGGCACGTCCCAGATACCCATGACCAATCCACAACCAACCAGACCGAGAAGCTCGTTGAACAAAGTCAGCAACGGGATCACGCACAAGACCGCCACCAGCCGCGGCAGGACCAGAAACTGCACCGGGTCCACGCCCATCGTGAACAGGGCGTCGACCTCTTCATTGACCTTCATCGTGCCCAGCTCGGCGGCGAAGGCCGATCCGCTGCGGCTGGTCAGAAGAACGGCCGTCAGCAACGGCCCCAGCTCGCGAAAGAGCACCACCACCACGAGATCGGCCACGAAAACCTCCGCGCCGAACTTCCGCATGGCGGCCGCCGTCTGAAAGGCCAGGATCGTCCCGATCAGGAAGCCCAGCAGACCCGTGATGCCAATGGCGTTGGCGCCGGCCTTCTCGGCGATGATCAAGGTGTCCTTCCAGCGCAGGGCCCTCGGGTGCAGCAGGACCTTGAGCAGTTTCGCGAGGACCTCGCCGGTGAAGCTCGTCTCCATCATCATTTCGCGCGCGGAGCCGTGGGTCCACTTGCCAAGCCCCCCGATAGTGCCCGAGACCGGCCCGGGTGATTTTGGGGGTGATACGAGCCGGTCGGTCTGAAACAAGGCCATCAACTGCTGGAATTGGGGTCGAAGGTCGCGAATCTCGATCTGCCCGCCATTGGCCTGCTGAATGTGCCGGTACTCCACGAGCAGCGCGAGGCCCGCCCCGTCGCAGTAGACAACGTCGCCGGCCTGCACGATCAGCCGCGGCACCCTGGCCTGCCGCAGCAGATGCGTGCTTCGGCGCCAGAGGGAGGCGGTCGTATCGCGGTCCAGCCTGCCCGCCAGAATCAGGCGTCCCTGGCCGTTCTCGTCCTGTTGAAAATCGAATGTCGCCTTGTCCGTGTCTTCCATGACGTCCGGTTGCCTAATGGGTCTTGTTGTCCCATTCTAAACGGGTGGTGGAGCATTTGCAAAGCCTTTGCCGGATGGTTGGCATATGGAATATGCGCGATTAGAATGGTGCGTGCCCCAATGGCATCGTAGTCATCCAGGGATTTCGGTAGGAAGAATAAGGAGGCCGGCCTATGTTGAACGACCCTATCCATACGATGGTTCGTCGTGAATTCCTTGAGCGGATCGGACAAGTCTCGCTGGGAACGGTAGCCGTCGCCGATCTGGCCGGACGGGCGGCCCTCGGCAAGGAGTCGCCGCCACAAAAGCCGTGGCAGCCCATCTCCGACCGAAAAGTGCGTGTCGGCATCGTCGGCTACGGCGTCTGCCAGTTCGGGGCGGCCTTTGGCTTCCAGGATCATCCGAACGTCGAGATTGTCGCCGTCAGCGACCTGATCCCCGAACGGCGCAAGGGCCTGATGAAAGCCTGCCGCTGCGACAAATCGTATGAGTCTCTCGAAGTGCTGGTCGAAGACCCGAAAATCGAGGCGGTGTTCGTCGCTACCGATGCCCCGAGTCATCCACGGCACTGCATCGAGGTCCTCAACCACGGCAAGCACGTGATGTCCGCCGTGCCGGCCGTGCTCGGATCGATCGAGGAGGCCGAACAACTGCTTGAGACCGTCAAGAGAACTGGTCTGAAGTACATGATGGCTGAGACAAGCTGCTATCGGGACGACTGCTACGCGATGCGGCAGATCTATCGCGCTGGGGGCTTTGGGCGGCTTGTCTACTCCGAGGGCGAGTACTATCATTTCTGCCCGACGCCCATTGACTCTTACAAAGGCTGGCGGATTGGCCTGCCGCCCCTATGGTATCCCACCCACTCGACGGCCTACTACGTCGGCGTGGCCGGAAAGCGGTTCATCTCCGTTTCCTGCGTCGGCTTCGACGCCGGTCTGCCAGATCGCCGGCCCGGCGCGAATCGATACAACAACCAGTTCAGTGACGAGGTGGCGCTGTTCCAGACCAGCGAAGGCGGCTCCTCCCGCATGCTCATGTGCATGGGCGTCCACAGCCTCGTCGTCGAGCAAGGTCGTGTCTTCGGCGAAAAGGGCTGGATGGACGGGACCAAATATCAGGGTGCAATCAAGGAGCTTCCCGACATCGCGCGTCCGGCGCTGCCGCCCGGAGTGGCCGCCGGCGGGCACGGCGGCTCTCACGGACATCTGACCGACGAGTTCATCACCTCGATTCTCAAGGATCGCCAGCCATTGGTGAACATCTACGAGGCACTGGCCCTGACCGTGCCGGGCATCGTCGCCCACCAGTCCGCCCTCAAAGGCGGCGAGAGGCTCAAGGTCCCGCAGTACGACCCACCCAAAGGACCGACGGAATGAGTATGATGTCGCCTGAATCGAGGTGAGGTCATGAAACTGACAAGCGTCTTGAAGGCGCTCCTCCGTCTGACGATTTCTGAAGGGGACTCTCATGCACGAGAAATCAATTCACTGGGTCGCGTCGTTGGCCCTTAGTCTGGTTGTCGCGCCAGCGGCGACTCAGGGAGAAGTTGTCAATCTGGTGCGGAACCCAAGTTTCGAGGAGGACGAGATCATCTTGGATGACCCGGCCTGGGATAATTGGTGCACCTGGGGCGAAGACACCGGAGTCAACAGCACCGTCAAGTTCGACACGAGCGAGTGCATTGACGGCGTCCGAAGCCTCCGCGTTTCCTTGCGGCGGCAGTGGCACAAGCGTTACAATCGGGCGCAATAAAGAATGCTTGGATGCGACCATGAGAGAGTCATGTCTGAAAACGGGCTGTGTGTTAGGATTGTTCCTGTTTGTCTTGATGATGAGCTGCCATTCCACCACGGAGAGGGCGGGCAAACAGACCGATCTATCCGGCGTATGGTGGGGGTCAGATTGGGGCTGGGTGACGCTCCGAGGCAACCGTGGTACATACACTTACTCGAATGGCCCCCAACCTGGCAAACTCGAATTCCACAGGACCGGAGAGAACACCTACCGCGGCACTTGGGGCGACCAGAAGGAACACGGGCCGATGTCTTTCACGGTTTCAGAAGATGGCCAGAAGATTGTCGGGACTTACACGAACGACAAAGACCGTAAGATCCCTCCGGAACCCGCAACGATCTTATGGGTTCGCAAATCATGGCATGAGGGCCAAGTGAATGCGGTTGCCTTTTCACCGGACGGGCGCACGGTAGCCTCGGGGAGCGCAGACCGCACCGTTCAGTTGTGGCAGGCGACGAACGGCTCTTGCGTCCGAAGGCTACTGGGCCACGAGGGCTGGGTCATGTGCGTGGCTTTCTCTCCCGATGGGACCACGCTGGTCTCCGGCGGCGAGGACAAGACAGTCCGCCTCTGGCGCGTGACGGACGGCTCCTGTGTGAGAGAACTATCCGGACACGCTGCTGCGGTGGCGGCGGTAGCTTTCTCGCCCGACGGAGCCATGTTGGCGACGGGCAGCCTCGACAGCAGCATCAAGCTTTGGCGGGTGTCTGATGGAGCGGTTCTACGGACTCTGACCGGCCACGCGGACTTCGTCAATTCTGTTGCTTTCTCCCCGGATGGAAAGATGCTGGCATCCGGGGGTGATGATCGGGCCATCCGATTGTGGCGCGTGTCGGATGGAGCGGAACTGAGGGCTCTGACCGGCCACCAGGATTATGTCTTGTGCGTAGCCTTTTCGCCCGATGGACAACGGTTGGCTTCGGGGGGAGGATCGCAGGATAGGACCCTCCGGTTGTGGCGCGTCTCGGACGGCACCTTACAGCAAAGCTGGAAGGCCTCTGCCAATGCGGTGACGTCGGTGGCGTTCTCTCCGGACGGTATTACGATTGCCGCGGGAGCAGGTCGGAACGACAATTCGGTCGGCCTCTGGCAGGTGGGTCAGGATGCACCGCTGTGCAAGCTTACGGGGCACTCGGGGTCGGTCCTGTCCGTGGCTGTCTCTCCTGACGGCACCAACCTCGTCACAGGCAGCATAGATAAGACCTTGCGGATGTGGCGTGTGGCCGACGGTACACTTGTGTGGATGGCCACGGGGCCAGGATAGTGAGAGATCGGCTGGCGAAGAGGATCGTTCATTGTAGTGGCCAGTAGCGGTTATGGCGTTCCTGCTTGTGTGGGGGACTTCACGGTTCACGCGGCGGCTGTTCGGTTGGGCGAAAGGCAGGGTGGGGTCCCGCGAGGGATCGTGGTCCGATGCCTGCCCAGGCAAGCTCAAGGGCGCACCGGGATCTTGAGGGCCGGGTCGCCCAAGAGGACAAACTCGAAAGCACTGAACACGTTGCAGGGATTTCCAGCCATATCCACGTTCGACACAAACTCGAAGAGGGAATCGGCATAGAGTTGGCCGAGTGTGTCCGCTCCTTGACGACGGCTTTGCATGATGCCGTATAGCAATGCCCCCACATAGCACTGCTTCCCCCGTGCCAGCCTCTGGCGCGGCCGCGGTGGGCTGCGGCTGCCGAGGCCACCCCGGCTGCATCCGAAATAGGCGATCCCGGCAGCGGGTGACTTCAGCACCGCTTCTCCGAAGGAATGGGTACCGGAGCAAAGGCTGTATGAGCACTCCATCAGGTCCAGGTCAAACGCTCCGCCGTAGCAGGAGATCGAAATGAAAATGGGAACCTTGATGTGAGGCGCATAGTGCAGGAGCTCGTCCGTCCCAAGCCGTGATCCAGTGAATGACAGGCCGGAAATGCTCCCGTGACAGGTGCACCAAAAGATACCGGTATCTCGGATGGTCAGGGCAGGCTCCAGAAAGACCCGGTCACTACGGTCGTCGTCAGGACAGCAGGTCTTGAGGTTCATGCCCTCGAACAACCCCCAACTCTCCTGAATGATAGTGGCGGCCCGCGACCTTTCGGTCCCGCCGAGTTGGACATTCCTGAACCATGACCAGTCGGCATTCTCGTGCCACCGAATGACTTTGTCGACGACCTGCGCGGCCTCGTTGGCATCGTTTACGGAGAGCCGCCCAATCCGATAATTGGGAACCCAGTCGTAATCGGGAGATGCGTAGAACAGGTCGGTGGGAACCCATTTATCGTGGATTCTGTGGTCCGGTGGGAAGCGGTATGGAGGACCGTTCACGGCGTCGTACCGGCGCCAATAATAGTAGAAACTCGGCGGAACCAGCAAACCGTCTCCCACGATCGTCACGTACACCAGGCGCGGGTGAGCAGGCTGGTCCCGCAGGTAGGCGACGATCTTCTTGGCCAAGGCGTAATCGTAATGCCTGATCCGATCCCATCCCCCAAGCTGAGCATTCTGGTAGCCTTCAAACGGCGGATCCTCCGCAGGCGTATAAGCCTGGCCGATCGCCTCGGTGGTCACGACGGTCGACGTGATTCCCTCTTGGGTAGTATGAAACCGACTCAGTCTCTCTGCCTGCTGCCGCAGCGTGGCAGGGCACAGCACCACACATTGAGCCTCGGTGGCCAGCCCCCCGGCTTGATCCCTCTGCGTCCGCTTGGAAGTAGTGGCCTGTTCCGAGACACCTGCCGGACTTTTCAGTCGGTAATAGAGTTTGAGGGTGGCTTGCGTCAGGAGCATGGCCTTCTTCTTCGCGGGTGCGTACTGGACAGGGAACAGGCGTGCAAAGACGTACTGACGCTGATTGTCAGCGCCGTGCTCGATACCTACCAACCGACCTGGGAACAAGGCGTCGGAGGAATAGATCTTCTCATCGGCGATGACCTTCTGTGCATTCCTTAAGTCCCCCACCTGGGCAGCCGGGAGGAGATTCAGTTCCGTCTTGATCTCATGGAACGTTCCTTCGACCACCTCCAGCCCCAGTATCTCCGTCTCCCTGTCCAATTCCACCCTGAACGTCTTCATGGGCAGCCACGGCTGGCCGGGGTTGGCTTCCGGCCAAAGCTTTCCTAGCGCAATGTAGTCATAGCCCTCAACTGTGCGATAATAGATGAAGCAGTCCTGCTCGTCTATCTGGAAGGTCAGGCTCTGAGTGTTGACATCGCCAGCCGCGAGTGTCGTCGAACCTGCCTGCTTCTCAACCGCCAGGCCCGACAGGTTGATCGGCGGTCCCAGTTCAGCCACGCCTTCCTTTGGTGAGGGGCCCGGTGCGCTGGCCGAAAGCGCTGCACCGACCGTGACGCATAGGCTCACTGCGAAAGCCAGAGAAAGCCGACGGATGTTCAACAAGGATCGCATAGGGTCATCCTCCGTCTTCTGCGACGCTGCGAAGGAATGTATCCATCCGCTCGGCACAAGGACACCTTGGGAATGGCGCAATCCCTCGTGCCGCGAGGGCAATTATCCCCCGCCTCTGCCAGAGTTGTCAACTATCACTTATCGATTCCGTTGCACCGCTCGCCTGGGATTCGAGGGCGGCGGTGAACAGCTTGTGCCAGAGCGCGCTCTCTTCGGGCGTGGCGCAGCCGGCGAATCGTCCGGGCGTCTCGCCTCGCTCCAATTCGTAGAGGAAGGCCGCCCACATCTGCAGGATCACATCACAGACGCCGCACTGGAAGATCTCGCTCGTGATGGACTGGTACGTCACCTCGTGGCCCATGCCAACCTTCTGCCAGCTTTGTGCGCCGCCCGGGGTGTATTCAAGCAACTCAAGCGTGTTGGCCTCGTTGAGGCTGTAGCGGACGGAGGCTCGCGTTCCATAGATCTCGATATACCAGTTGTTCTTCTGGCCGGGCGCGATTCGCTCCGTCCTTAGAGTGAACGGAAAGGCGCTGCCCGAAGCCGGGTCCTGAGCCTCGCAGAGGAGGGTCGCATTGTCCCACGTCTCGCACGGAGCCATCCCGCCTTTGCCGTCCGGGCGCTCCCGCACGATGTTGGACAGGACCGCGCGCACGTTCCTGGGAATCCAGCCGGCCCGAAACGGCACGGTGCAAACGTGTGGGCCGAGGTCCCCCATGACGCCGTACTCACCGTTGTCTTTGACGATGCGTTTCCAATTGATGGGCTTCCGTGGATTCAGATCGCTGCCGTGCAGGAAGCCGGCGTTGACTTCGATGATCTGGCCGAAGGCCCCGGCCTCGATCATCCGCCCGATCCTCTGGACCGCGGGGAAGAAGACGAACTGCGAGGCACATCGGACAAAGCAATCCGGGTGCTTCCTGACGGCGGCCAGGATCGACTCGTTGGCCGCCAGATCGATGCCGAAGGGCTTCTCACCCATCAGGTGTTTGCCGGCGTCGAGAGCGGCTGTATAGAACTCCTCGTGCAGGTTGTGCGGCACCGCGATATAGACCGCCTCGACTTGGGGATTGCTCAAAAGCTCGCGATAGTCGCTCGTGACCTGCGTCAGCGTGGGGATGTTCTTGCGAAACCAGTCGATCTTGGGCGCATCGAGGGTGCGGTTGCAGACGGCCACGATCTCGGGCCGGATGGTCATCTCGGGCAGATGCAGCCACCGCGCCGCCGCACTGACAAACTCGCGGCCCATCATACCACCGCCAATGATCCCGAATCGAACCGTCCGCATTGTGATCTATATCATAAATCATCAATCATAAATCGTCAACTCCTGGCGTAGGCCATGAAGTAGATCATGGGCACGACGACCAGCGTGAACAGCGTCGAGACGAGCAGGCCGAAGATCAGCGACCAGGCTAGGCCGGAGAAGATCGGGTCCAGGGTAATGGGCCAGGCCGCCAGCATGGCCGCCAGCGAGGTCAGCAGGATCGGCCGGGTCCGCAGGGCGCCCGCTTCGAGCAATGAGTTCAGGAGCGGCTTGCCCTCCTTCTTGCGCTCTTCGACGAACTCGATGAGCAGAATCGCATTGCGCGTGGCGATGCCGGAAAGGGCGATGATCCCGATCATCGCGGTCGCCGTGAAGTAGACCGGGTCGCTCCAACCATCCACGTTTTTCGCGGTCAGCGCGTTGAGCAGCCAAAAGCCCGGCATGATGCCGATCACCGTCAGCGGCAAGGCAACCAGTTGGATCGCCGGCAGCAGATAGCTCTGCGTCTGGTACAGCAACAGGACGTAGATCCCCAGCACAGCCACGCTAAAGGCGATTCCCAGGTCGCGGAAGACCCGGATGGTGACTTCCCACTCCCCTTCCCCTGCCCATTTGACCATCAAGTTGCTCAAGGCGGGCTCGTTCTTCACCTTGTCCTCCAGTTGAAAGACGGCCACCGGCGGCGGCAGACCCGCCGTGTCCCCGAAAACGTAGACCACCGGCCGCAGGTTCTTGTGATAGATGGGCTGGTCGATCGTCGTTTCCTCAAATCGGCCCAGTTCCACGAGCGGGACCGCCTCGCCACCAGCGCTGCGGACCGTAAGCTGCCCGAGCCGGCTCACTTGGCTTCGCTGGTCCCGCGGCAGCCGCAAGGCAATCCATACGGGGTTCACCTGGTCGCCCAGCCGCAGTGATACGGGCTTGGAGCCTTGCACCGCGCCATCGAGCAATTGGGCGATCTGGGAATCGGTGATGCCGTTGAGCGCCGCCTTGGTACGATCCACCACGAAACGCAGCCGGGTCTGCGGGGCGACCAGCACATCGTCCACGTCCACGACGTTCGGCGTCTGTTCCATCAGCCTGCGAACCTGGCGTGCTCCGGCCGCCAGATCGCTATAGGACTGCCCGGCCGAGCCGTACACCTCGGCCACCAGCGTGCTGATGACCGGCGGTCCCGGCGGGGATTCGACGATCTTGATATTCGCCCCGTCCTTGGCCGCGATGGCCTGCAGGTCGTTCCGCACACGCAGGGCAATGGCGTGGCTCTGCTGCGCCCGGCGTTTCTTGGACACGAGATTGAAGCGGACATCCGCCACGTTGGCCCCCTGCCGGAGGTAGTAGTGCCGGACCAGCCCGTTGAAGTCGATCGGGCTGCTCGTCCCGGCGGTCGTCGTCACGTCCGTCACTTCTGGCAGCCGCATCAGGTATTCGGCAAGGTCCTGGGCCACCGCTTCGGTCGCTTCGAGGGTTGTGCCCTCCGGCATATCAATCACAACCTGCAACTCGCTCTTATTGTCGAAGGGAAGCATCTTGAGCGGCACGGCCTGCCACAGGACCAGCAATCCGGCAAAGACCAGCAACAGGACAATCGCACCCAGAATGCCCCATTGCAAAGACCGGCGGTCGAAGATCGGCATCATAATCCCTCTGTACACGCGATACAGCCGGCTTTCTTCGAGGACGAAGGTCTTGGCGTGCGAATGCCCGGCGGCGGCCCGCAGGAACCGATAGCTCAGCCACGGCGTGATCGTGAACGCCACGAGCAGACTCATGAGCATGGCGATGGGCACGTTTAGCGCCATCGGGGCCATGTAGGGTCCCATCATGCCCGTAATGAAGAACATCGGGATGAACGAGATGATAACCGCCAGGGTCGCCAGGATGATCGGCGGCCGGACTTCATTGACGGCCCGCACGATGGCCCGGTACGGGTCCAGCAGCCGCATGGCGAAATGCCGGTGGATATTCTCCACGTCCACAATCGGGTCATCCACCACCAGCCCCAGCGAGAGAATCAACGCAAAGAGTGTCACGCGGTTGATCGTGTAGCCCAAGAGCAGGTTGATGAGCAGCGTGATGCTGAACGTGATCGGCACGGCCACCGCGATGATCAGCCCCTCCCGCCAGCCCAGACTGTAGGCCAGCAGCGCCACGACAATCGCAATCGCCACCAATAGCGCCTCGATCAGATCGTTGACCTTCTCATTGGCGGTGTGGCCGTAATCGCGCGTCACCCGCACGTGGACGTCTTCCGGCAAGACCTCCTTCTGAAATGTCAGGGCTGTCTTCTTTACATCCTGGGACACCACGACGGCATTGGTCCCCTTGCGCTTGGCGACCGCCACCGTTACCGCGGCGTAGTCCTGCTGCCTCCCAATGCCGGCGGGCATCGCCTCCGCCTCTGCCAACGGATCATACTCCGTATACGCCTGGGGTCCGAAGATGATCCGGGAGTATGTCGTGGCCTCCGCCGGACCATCCTCCACGTCGGCCACCTGCTTGAGGAACACCGGCCTCTGGTCGTTGACGCTCACGACGAGGTTCTCGACCGTCTCGGCCGTGCCCAGGAATTCACCTGCTTGGAGCCGAATTGCCTGGTCCGTCTGCACCAGTTCGCCGCTCAGGAGCGACGCATTCGCTCCCTGCAAGGCCCGCTGTATATCGCACAGGGTCACGTTATGCCCGGCCATTCTGTTGGCCGAAAGGCGCACGGCGATCTCCCGGGGCCGGCCCCCGACCACATAAGTCCGTCCGGCATTCTTCACGGCCTGTAAGCGAATCTCCAGCTCCTCCGCCATCCGCCGAAGCTCATAATCGCTGTAGGCCGGGCTGTATAAGGTCAGGTTCACGATGGGCACATCGTCGATCTCGACCGGCTTGACGACCCACCCCGTGACGCCCGGGGGCACCTGGTCGATATTGGCCTGGATCTTGTTGTGCAGCTTGACCCAGCTCCGCTCCAGATCCTGGCCTACGTAGAAGCGGACGGTGACGACCGCCTGGCTGGGCATGCTCGTCGAGTACACGTATTCCACGCCGGGGATCTGGTAGATCAGCTTTTCGAGCCGGGTGGAGACCTGCCGCTCCACTTCCGCTGCGTCGGCCCCCGGCATGGAGATCATCACGTCCGCCATGGGCACGATGATCTGCGGGTCTTCCTCGCGCGGCGTAATCAGCAGCGACGCCACCCCGGCGATCAAGCTCATGATAATCAGCAGGACCGACAGATTGCCCTTGAGAAACGTCTCGACAATCCGCGTCATCCAGTCATGGCCTTCGCCGGCCTTGCCTGACGAATGAGTCTCGTGCTCAACTTCTTTGTCTGGTTTGCCCATGCAATTCCCTCTCTATCTTTGATTTTTGATTGTCTATTTTTGATTGAGGAGCTGCACCGCACTCCTTCTTCAATCAACAATCAGACATCAAAAATCAAAAATCGACGATCACTCGCTCCGCCGGCTTGAGGCCACTGAGCACCTCGACCGTGTCGTCGTGCGGCCGGCCGAGAGTCACGAACCGCCGATGCGGGACGCCTCTGGCATCGATGACATCCAGGAGATGGAGCTGACCGACCTGGCGGACCGCCCGTGCCGGGATGACCAGCGCCTGGTACGTGCCCGTCGGAACCGCCAGCGTGCCGAACTGCCCGCTGACCAAGCCTGCCTGCGCCGGCAGCGAGATTTTGACCAGCAACGTCCGCGTGCGCGGGTCGGCCTGCGGGACGATCTCTCGAACCGTCCCCTGCAGTGTCTGCTGGATGGCGTCGATTCGCACGTCGAGCTTCTGGTCGAATTTCATCCCCGCCACGAGCGATTCCGCCACCACGGCATGGAACTCCGGCTCGGCTGACTTTTCGATGACAAAGAGAGGCTGCCCCGGCATGACCATGTCGCCGGCGTCGATTGTCTTCCGCACGAGCCTACCACTGAACGGGGCCTCGATGGTCGTGTAGCTGAGCATCACCTGCGCCTCGCGGACCGCGGCAACCGATTGCTCCCTCTGGGCCTCCAGGCGTGCCGCGTCGCTGCGAACCGCCACCACCTGCTGGACCGCAGCCCGGACCTGGGCCTCGGCGACCTCCTTCTGGGCGCGGGCGTGGTCAAGCTGCTGGCTGGTCCCCGCCCCACTGGCCTGCAGGGTCTCCATCCGCTTGAAATCCGTCAGGGCCTGCTCGGCCTGGGCTTCGACCACCTGTTGCTGGGCCTGGGCCGCCGCCAGTTGCGCCGCCGCTCCGGCCAGGGCCTTTTCCGACGCCGTGACCTGGGTCTGGGCCTGGCTGAGCTTCGCTTCAATGTCCCGGCTGTCCAACCGGGCCAGCACGGTCGGCCCCAGTGTCGAGGGCGTGGGGCCCCCCAACGCGGAATTATGCGTTGGGGACCCCGTCCCGCCCTCGGATCGCGGGCTGGAAGCCCGCGACACGGACCCGGCCTCCGGCCCCGTCACCGCCTGGCCTTCCTGCACGAGCACCTCGCGAACCTGGGCCATGATCCGTCCGGCCACCTCGGCCCGCGCGCGAGTCTGCACCGTGCCCACTTGGTCAACAATCAATGGGAAGGTCCGCATCTCGACGGGTTGGCTCCGCGCCGCGGTGGCCGGAGCCTTTGCGGGCGTCGCGGGCGCGGCGGCTCGGATCTTGTCGAGAAAAGCACCCGATAGCCATAGCATCAGGACGATCAAGACCGCCACGAGCATCAGTATCTTGCCGATTTCCCAAACGGCCGCCTGGGAGCGTCTCAGCGCCGAAAGCAATGTTCGGGGAATCTTCTTCGTTGCACGGATGATCCTGTTCATGGCCATAGGTTCTCCATACAATCCTTGTCACGGAAGTTTATACCAAATACCGCCTTTCCAGCCAAGAGGTCCGTTCTTCCCTCAGAAAACCACGGCTGGCCGGCAGATCCCGCTCGCTCACCGCACGTCTGGCTCATCCGTGGGGTCACAGGAAACCTTGCGCCAGGGAAACAGGATGGACTTGGCGCAGGTTTTGATCCAGGTCCAGTGCAGAACGATGTGGACCAGGATCAAGAAGACGAACACCAAGGCCAGGATGAAGTGAACGTCGCCCCAATCATGCCGGCCCAGGCCGAGCAGTTGCTTGACCTGATCGCCTCCGGGTCCGGGACCACGGCCTCCGCGAAAGCCATAGCCATACCCGCGCCCACCACCGCCCGAGCCCGGCGGCAGCACCCATCTCATGACAGAACCCGTCGCCGCCAACAAGAGCAGGTTGACAAAGGCGATCAAGTCCACGACGAAATTCAACGTTGCACGTCTCATGGCCATGCTCCATAGTCTCAGTGTTTGCGTTTCACATGCGGATGAATGAGACAGATCATTCGCAGTGAATCACCCCAGATCTTGACAAGGATTTCCCACTTGACTTCGCAAATCATACTCCTGTATGCTGCACGCTGCATAATATGACATGCTGCACCCGATTTCAACGGTCGTCTTGTATTGAAATCGTGTGTCCGTCATCTTGTATTCGGTAAGCGCACGGTAGATGTTATGCTCCCGGGGTAAGGTGTGAAGCAAGCTAAGCCCATCATTGCGACGGCTGTCGTGCTATGCGTGGCGATGGTGAACGCCGGTGTCTTGCATGCGGTGCACATGCACCAGCATAGCACCAGTCGCAGCGCCTCGGGCGGCTCTCCGCCGGCCGGCCACCACCATGACCCCAGCACGTGTCCTTTTTGCATCCAGTTTGCATCCGGTAACAAAACGGTTTCGCCCGACTTCGGCGGACCCGTCAGTTTCACCCTCGGCCCGGTCCAGGACGTGATTTCTTTCTGGACGTTCTTTCTGCCGAGCGTGTCCCTTCCATCCTCACCCGCCCGCGCCCCGCCGTCTATCTGCCTGTAGATTCAAATCGTAGTCAGTCGGTAGGATGTGGGTTTCACATCGACCCCTACCGGCAAAACCAGCGGAGTGCTTTCCTATGAACGTGTGGAGGCAGACACATGCAGATACGAGCATTTGGGTGTGGTCCTTGCTTTGCCGTCTTCCTGTTCTTTGCCTGCGCCGGTCTGGCGGGGCAAACGAACATCGCCGGCGATGAACAGCAGTCTCTGCGGGAGCAGATCGCGCGGCTTCAGCGGGAGATCAAGGACGCCAATGACCGACACGTGGCGGACCTGAAGAAACTGCACGAGGAAGTGGAGTCTCTCAGGCTGAAGGCGGCGGAGCCTAATGAGTCCGCGACAACGCCTGAGCAGAATCAGGGTGGGCCGGGGCCCTTGGGCCGGATCGCGCGGAGCTTCAATCCGGAAATCTCCGCCATAGGCGACGTCCTCTTTCACGCCGGAAAGAACGACGAGGGCGAGAACGAGAACCAGTTTCGCTTCCGGGAGTTGGAGCTGGCTCTTGGCAGTGCGGTGGACCCGTTTGGACGGGCGGATTTCTTTCTCGGCATTGAAGAAGAGGAGGGCGAATGGGGCGTCAATCTGGAGGAAGGGTATTTTACGTTCGACACGCTGCCGTATGATCTCAAGGCACGCGCAGGGAAGTTCTTCTCCGCCTTCGGAAAGGCCAACCAGCTCCATACGCATGCCATGCCCTGGGTGGACAAACCCCTGATGATCCGCAACTACTTCGGCGAAGAAGGCATGAGCGAGCCGGGGGCGGAACTGTCGTGGCTCGTGCCCAATCCGTGGGAGAAATACATCGAGCTGCTCTTTCAGGTCCAGAACAATGGAAACGAGCCGAGCTTTGCGGGCGGGCAGTCCAGAGACCTGATGTACGTCGCGCATCTGAAGAACTTCTTCGATCTCGACAGTGCTTCCAGCCTGGAAGTGGGCGGCAGTCTTGCCACCGGCGCCAACGCCGCTACCGGCGGGGGCCATCAGACGAACCTGGAAGGAGTCGATGTGACCTACAAGTGGCGGCCTCCCCAGCAGGGACTTTACAGATTGCTGACCTGGATGAACGAGCTTCTGCTCAGTCAGAAACAGCAGGGGGCCGAGGATACGGTGGATTCGCATGGGCTGTACAGCTCGCTGGAGTATCAGTTCAGCAGGCGATGGAGCGTTATGGGGCGATACGACTACTCCCAATTCCCGGACGATAACGACTCGCACGAGAATGCGTATACTGGCGGCCTGACGTTTGCCCAGAGCGAGTTCTGCTTCTGGCGAGCCCAGTTCACTCACACCGACGGAGACGGAGTCTCGGCGCCGGGCAGCCGGAATGAGTTCTTTTTGCAGTTGGACTTCGGGATCGGGCCGCACCGTGCCCATCCGTATTGAAAAGGAGATGCCAATTATGAACGCTAATTTCATAGACGGATTCAGTCGGAGAGCTTGCTTGTTCTTCCTTGTTCTGGGTGTTCTTTTGGCCTGCCCGTTGCGGCCGTGCCAGGCCAAAGACAAGCTCGATATCGTAACGACGACCACAAACCTGGAATCCATTGCCAAGGCCGTCGGCGGCGACCATGTCAATGTCTCCGCGATTTCCACTGGTAAAGAGGACCCGCATTTCATTTCCGCCAAGCCGAGCTACATGCTCAAGGCCAAGAAAGCGGACCTGTGGATTCGCGTCGGTTTGGAGCTGGAAATCGGCTACGAAGGGCTGATTCTGGAGGGGGCCCGCAACCCCAAGATTCACGTCGGCTCGCCTGGGCATCTGGATGCTTCCGAGGGGATTGCCCCTCTGGAAGTCCCCACTGGGAAGGTCAGCCGCACGATGGGGGATGTCCATCCCCTGGGAAACCCCCATTACTGGCTCGACCCGTACAATGGCCGGATCAGCGCCCGGAACATCTGCCGACGTCTGAAGCAGCTCGACTCGGAGCATGCCGGGGATTACGACCGCAATCTGGCTGCCTTTGTTCTGAACGTGGACAATGCGATGTTCGGCGTCAGACTGGTGGAAGCCCTAGGCGGGGGGAAGCTCTGGAAGATGCAGTCTGATGGCACCCTCGACGGCTTCCTCAAAGACCAATCGCTTTCGCTGGATGGCTGGCTGGCCAAGCTCAAGCCGTTTGAAGGGGCCAAGATCGTCACGTACCATCGCAGTTGGCCCTATTTTGCCCGTCGGTTTCATCTGGACGTTGTCGCGGAGCTGGAACCGAAGCCGGGGATTCCGCCAGGGCCGGGGCACCTTCGGGACGTGATCAACACGATGAAATCCGACAAGGTGGGCATCATTCTGATGGAGCCTTTCTACCACCACGCCGACGCCGACGCGGTGGCCGAAAAGACCGGAGCGAAAGTCGTTGTGGTCGCCGCCGCCGTGAACGGCCGGGAGGAAGCGGTCAGTTACATCGCCATGATCGACAATATCGTCACCCGGCTTGGCAGTGCCCTGAGCGAGGTGTCGAAATGAGCGGTATGCTGGAGCTTCTGTTCATCCCTTTTCTGGCGTGTCTGATCCTCACCGGGATTCACTGCTACCTGGGTATTCACATCGTTTCTCGCGGGGTCATTTTCGTGGACTTGTCGCTGGCCCAGGTGGCCGCATTGGGCAGTACCGTTGCGCTGCTGGCCGGGTACGAGCTGAACAGCACGGAAGCGTATCTGATCTCTCTGGGCTTTACATTCCTTGGCGCCGGGGTCTTCGCCCTGGGGCAGACCCGCGACAAGTCCGTCCCGCAGGAGGCGATCATCGGCATTGTGTACGCCGTCAGCTCTGCCGCCGCGATTCTCGTCCTCGACAAGGCCCCGCACGGCGAAGAGGCGATCAAGGCGATGCTGGTCGGGAGCATTCTCTTTGCCACCTGGCGCCAGATCGCCGAGATATCGATCATCTATCTCGCCGTCGCTGTGTTGCACTTCTTGCTGAGGAAGAAGTTCCTCTTGATCTCCATGAATCCGGACCTGGCCCGGCAGAGCGGCCTGTGGATTCGCTTCTGGGACTTCATTTTCTACCTCACGTTCGGATTCGTTGTGACGAGCTCGGTGCATATTGCCGGCGTGCTGCTGGTCTTCAGTTATCTCGTCGTGCCGGCCGTGTGTGCGATGTTCTTCGTCCGGGGTGTGGCCCATCGCCTGTTGGTCGGTTGGGGGCTGGGATTTATCGCGAGCGTCCTGGGGCTGTACGCTTCCGCGAGATGGGATTTCCCCACCGGAGCGTCCGTCGTCACCATGTTCGGCGTCGTGCTGGTCGTTTGTGCGGCAGTGAAGGGTGTGGTCGGTTTGACAACCGGGCTTCCGCAGAAAGCATGAGGCGATCATCCAATGAACAGATTGACGTTCGCCGACCCGGCTCTGTCCAGGTACATGGCCACGCCCCCTTCTTCGACGCCGTCGATCAGCTCCTCCCGCTTGATGCCCATGAGGTCCATCGTCATCGTGCAGGCGACCAAGTGCACGCCGCCTTGTTGGGCGGCGGCAATCAGCTCGGGCAGGGAAAGGACGTTCTTCTTCTTCATAATGCTCTTGATCATCGCGGTTCCCAGGCCAGCCATGTTCATCTGGGACAGCGTCGTCTTATCCGCCCCGCGCGGCATCATCCAGCCGAACATCCTCTCTATAGGGGTCTTCTGGACCGGCACCGCCTGCGAGCGGCGCAGCAGGTTCAGGCCCCAGAACGTGAAGAACATCGTCACGTCGCTGCCCATCGCCACGGCCCCGTTGGCGATGATGAAGGCGGCCATCGCCTTGTCGAAGGCGTCGCTGAAAACGACGAGGGTCTTGTGCGCATTTGTAGGGGCAACCCCCTGTGGTTGCCCAGGGCAGGCACGGGGGCCTGCCCCTACAGGCCCCTTCTCCACCACGGCGACAAACACTCCTTTGTTGAGTTGCCTGTCCTGCACGCGGTTGCCGGTGGTATGACACCAGCCGTCCAAGTCGGCAGCGAAAGCAGGTTCCGATACGGAGATTCGCACGGCCTGGCCGGGCCGAATCTGATCGATAGCCTGTTTGAGCTGCATGATGGGACCCGGGCACTGCAAGCCGCAGGCGTCGATCTCCTTGACAACCTGAACGGGACCGTTCGTAGTGACGCCGTCAGGCGTTTCTTTCGATGCCCTTACGGGCACACTACCAACTTGCCCAGTGTCCTCCTTGACCTCGCGCGGAGCTTTGGGTTTGTCGGACATCAGGCCCATGGTGTGGCCATAGGTCTTGTATCCGCCCGTGAGATTGCGGCAGGCGATGCCGTTCTGGGAGAGGATGCGACAGGCCAGATAGCCCCGCAGACCGACCTGGCAGAAGGCCAGCACCTCCTTGTCCTTGGGCAACTCGCCGAGCCGCTTGCGCAATTCGTCAACCGGGATGTGAATCGATCCGGGGATGGTGCCCTGCTGGACCTCCGGCGTGGTGCGCACGTCCAGGATGATCTGGTTGGGGCCTGCATTAGCCACGTCCGCCACATGGCAGAGCCGGACCTCTTTTCGCAGCACATTGGCTGCCACGAATCCTGCGTAATTGACCGGGTCTTTGGCAGAGCCGAAGGGCGGGGCATAAGCCAGTTCGAGTTTCTCCAGATCGTACACGGTCATGCCGGCCCGGATGGCGACCGCCAGAACGTCGATCCGCTTGGCCACGCCGTCCGCCCCGACGCACTGGGCGCCCAGAATCTTGCCGTTGTTGGGGTCGAAGAGGAGTTTCAGGCTCATCTGCATGGCGCCCGGATAGTAGCCGGCGTGGCTGGCCGGGTGCACGTACACCTTCTCATAGGCCAGGCCCGCCCGCTTGAGAGCTTTCTCGCTGAGCCCGGTCATGCCAATGGCCAGGTCAAAGACCTTGCAGATGGCGGTGCCCTGGGTCCGGTCATAGGCGGCGTCTCCGCCCAGGGCGTTAATGGCCGCGATTCGGCCCTGCCGATTGGCCGGGCCGGCCAACGGGATCACGGTGGCGAAACCGCCGACCAGGTCCTGGACCTCCACGGCGTCGCCGACCGCGTAGATATCAGGGTCCGAGGTCCGCATGTGGTCGTCCACGACAATGCCTTTGCGCTGGCCAATGGTCAGGCCGGCTTCCGCTGCGAGCTTAACCTCCGGCCGGACCCCTACGGCGAGGATAACCAAACCGCACGGGATGACCCGGCCCGTAGGGGCAGCCCCTGTGGCTGCCCAGGGCGGGCACGGGGGCCTGCCCCTACCAGCACCTCCAAATTGGCCGTCTCGGTCTTGGATGGCTGTCACGCTGGTGTTGAGGCACAGGTCCACGCCCTTCTGACGCAGATGCTCGTGCAGAGGTGTGGCCATCTCCGGGTCGATCGGGCCCATCACCT
The DNA here is from genome assembly GCA_026386805.1 of Phycisphaerae bacterium. Taxonomy (GTDB): domain Bacteria; phylum Planctomycetota; class Phycisphaerae; order Sedimentisphaerales; family Anaerobacaceae; genus PLanc-01. The sequence continues at coordinate 27,311 of JAPLMX010000080.1, forward strand.
GGGATTCGAGCTCCACCAGCGATACGGCCAGCCCGCGATGGGTCAGGACCTCGGCCATTTCCAAGCCAATGTACCCACCCCCAACCACGACGGCCGTACGGGCGAAAGATGTTTCGCCCCTACCGCCCGCATCCACGACCGCCTTGATTGCGTCCATGTCCGCCAGGCTGCGGAGCGTGAAGACCTTCTGGTGGTCCGCACCGGGGATCGGCGGCCGGACCGGCTCGGCGCCGGGGCTCAGGATCAGAGCATCATAAGGCTGTTCATACTGCTTGTCCTTCGCCTTGTCGTGCACCACCACGGTCTTCTGTTGGCGATTGATGCGGATGACCTCGCTCTGAGTACGGACATCGACGGCAAAACGCAGACGCATCGCCTGCGGGCTTTGGACCAGGAGCCGGGCCCGGTCCTGGATGATGCCGCCAACGTGGTAGGGAAGACCGCAGTTGGCGAAGGAAATGTCGCTGCCGCGCTCGAACAGGATGATCTCCGCGTCTTCGCTCACGCGTCTGGCCTTGGCCGCCGCGGACGCCCCGCCTGCCACCCCACCCACAATCACAACACGCTTACGTTGCCCCATACCTATACATACCTCATTTAGATCGAAACTCCAGGTGCCGCCAACATCCGTGCAACGCCTATACCCGACATTCGCCGCCTGAGTTCACAAGCGTCAACCGTGGTGAGGACACCCCGAGCCTTCTCCATGCCCTGCACAGGTGTGCTCCCAGGCGACTTCTTTCAAACCGCCTTTTTTCAGGAGCGCAACCACCTCGGCCACCGTTTCGCCTGCCGCCTGATAGACCTTGATTCCGGCTTGGCGAAGTCCCATCAAAGCCCCGGCCCCGATCCCGCCGACCACAACCGCATCCGGTTTTGCGCCGGCGAGCGCCTCGACCGGGCTGCATTGGCCGTGGACGTGTGCCTGGTCCTGGTTCCCCAGAGACTCGACCGACATCGTTTCTGAATCCACAAGGACAAATACGGGAGCGGACCCGAAGTGCCCATACACCAGGCTCTCCAGTCCGAAATCCTCTGCAACAGGTATGGCGACTTTCATGATTTCTGCTGTCCTTTCTGCGTTTCGCTCTCACGTTGGGTTTCATCCGCCGCCGGACTGCCTGCGGCCTTATGACGCCCACGGCACGGTCCAACTCGCGGACCACCGGCGGCCTTCCGGCCTCGGTGCCGTCCACAACCGCAGGGGCCAAGCCCCATGCCGGGTCCCGGACCGACCGGGCCGGTTCCATCTCTTCCTGGCATTTCCGCTTCTCCTTTCATTCTCACGGTACCGCCTTCCAGGCGAAGCGACTTGCCGTGAATCAAGGCATCCGCCACTTTGCGCCGGGCTTCCTCGACGATCCGGGAGAAGGTCGACCTCGAAATCTTCATCTCCGCAGCCGCCTGCTCCTGGTAGAGCCCATTCAGGTCGGCCAGCCGCAACGCTTCGACTTCATCCAGGGTCAGGGTTACCCGTTCGAGAGTGCACGCCGGAACCCCCGCTGGCTTGAAGAGGCCGGCACACGGTTTGAAACCGATATGACGCAAGCAACAGGGCCTTGGCATCCAACGTCTCCATTTCTTTGATTCAATTATGAGCATATGTTCATAACTGCAGGTCGTCAAGGGGTTTTTCTAATCGTTTTCTCATGCGCGATCTCCTACGATGAGCCGGTCGCAATACAATTGCCCAGAAAGGAGCAGATTATGTTAAAGCGATGGATGAAAGCAACGCTGTTGGCGGTAGGACTTCTTAGTATCAGTGCGGCCCCCCTCCTCGCCCAGGACGCCGCCAAGCCGGTGCCGGCCAAGAAGAAGGCCAAGCCAGCTAAAGCCGCGACGGCCCAGACAGAGTTCCAGGACACTTTCAACATGGACAAGGCGGCCTTGCTGAACAAGGGTTCCAACACCTACATGATTCTCGAGCCGGGCTACAAGCTGACTCTCGCCGCCGGCAAGGACACCCTATTGATTACGGTCCTGGATGAGACCAAGGTGGTCGATGGCGTCCCGACCCGCATTGTCGAGGAGCGAGAAACCAAGAGCGGCAAGCTGGCCGAGGTCTCCCGCAACTACTTCGCCTTCGACAAGGCCACCGGCGACCTCTACTACTTCGGCGAGGACGTCGACATGTACGATGCGAAGGGCAACATCACCAACCATGAGGGAAGCTGGCTGTCCGGCGTCAATAGGGCCAAATTCGGCCTGATGATACCGGGCAAACCCAAAGTGGGCGACCGGTATCAGCAGGAAGTGGCACCGGGCGCGGCGATGGACCGTGCGGAAGTCGTCAGCATCACCGAGAAGGTCAAAGTGCCCGCCGGGACGTTCAAGGATTGCCTCAAGACCAGGGAATCGAGCAGCCTGGAGAAGGGCGTCGAAGAAAAGCTGTTCGCCCCCGGCGTCGGCCTCCTGAAGGATGGCGGTTTCAAACTGGCAAAGATTGAAAAACCGGCGGTCAAATTGCCCGATCCAGTAGCGAGGACCTTCCAGGCGGCGTTCCCCAAGGCCGAAATCCTCAAGGTGGACGCGGAGGAAGAGAACGGTGTCACCGTCTATGATTTCGAGTTCAAGGATGGAGCGCTCGAAAAGGAAACGGACATCACCGCCGACGGGACCATGTTGGAATTCACGATCGTGGTCCGCGTCAAAGAGGTGCCCGCCCCCGCGCTGAAGGCGGTCCGGGCAGCGGCCAAGGGTGCGAAAATCGGGCGAATCGAGCGAGTCGAGATCAGCTACGAGACCAAGGACGGCAAGGCTGTCAAACTGGGCAAGCCCGTCACCCACTATGCGGTGGAGATCATCAAGGGCGGCAAGACCTCAGAGATTGTCGTGGCCCCCGACGGCACCATGGTCGAGCCGGCCGGACTTGACGCCAAAAATTGAAGAGGTTACAAATGAGCTCATGCAAGGGATAAGTATCGTGAAATCCGTGGCAGTCGCCGTGGCCGGACTGTGTCTTCTGGCAGGTTGCGCCCACTTCGAAGCCAAGCCCTTATCGCCCGATCAGACGGCGGCCCAGTTCGAGGCTCGTACGCTCGATGACCCGGCACTGAAGCAGTTCCTGGAGCAGAACCTCAAGCGCGATCTCCCGAGTTGGCCATTGCGGGAATGGGACAGCAGCACGCTCACGCTTCTGGCCCTCTTTTATCATCCCAGCCTGGATGTGGCGCGAGCCCAGTGGGCGGTCGCCCAGGCCGGCATCCGGACCGCCGGCGAGCGCCCCAACCCCACCTTCGGCGTGACGCCGGGGTTCAATTCCACCACGGGGTCCGGTGCCTCCATCTCCCCCTGGATCGTGAATGCGGCGTTGGATCTGCCTATCGAGACCGCCGGCAAGCGGGGATATCGGATGGCTCAGGCTCAGTACCTCTCGGAGGCCGCCCGACTGCAAATTGCCCAGACAGCGTGGCAGCTCCGTCACCAGGTGCGGGAGACGCTGCTGGACCTGTATGCGGCGAGCCAAACCGAAGTCCTGCTTCGCGACGGCCTCAAGCTCCGCGAGAACACCGTCAAGCTGCTGGAGCAACTGCTCCGCCTGGGAGAGATTACGGCCAATGAGTTGGGACAGGCTCGAATTCTTCGCGACGAGGCTCACTTGGCGTGGCTCGATGCCGGCAAACAGCAGGCCCAAGCCCGCCTGCGGCTGGCGGCCGCAACGGGTGTGCCCGCCAGGGCCCTGGTGTCGATCCGCCTCTCCTTCGACACATTCGAGCTATTGCCCGAGGAGGTGCCGCCGACGGAGGCCCAACGCCGAGCCCTGTTGAATCGGGAGGACCTGCTCGCCGCGCTGGCGGAGTATCAAGCCAGCCAGTCTTCGCTGCAATTGGAAATCGCTCGCCAGTATCCGGATGTGCAGCTTGGTCCGGGATACGAGTTCGATCAGAGCGAAGATAAGTGGATGCTGGGGCTGAGTGTAACGCTGCCGGTATTCAACCAGAACCAGGGGGCGATTGCCACCGCCGAGGCGCATCGTGAGGAGGCCGCCGCGAAGTTCCGGGCCGTGCAGGGCGAGATCATCGGGGCCGTCGAGCAGGCCGTGGCAAGCTATCGTGCGTCCCTGACGAAGGTCAAGACGGCCGAGGCCTTGGCGGCAGAGATCCGCGCGACCGTGGAACGTACCCGCAAGATGGTTGAGCTGGGGGAAGTGGTCGCGTTGACCGTCACGGCTGCAGAACTCGAACGGAATGCCAATGCCGTGAACCAGTTCAACGCCCGCATCGAGGCCTTGCGGGCGCTCGGTCAGCTTGAGGATGCGACGCACGTGGCGGCCGATCTGCCGGATTGGTCGCAACAGATCCCGGCAAAACGCACCGCGACTAGGGGAAACGAAGATCATGAGTAACAAACTCGGTACTGTTGTCGGGTTGCTTGTCCTGCTGGCCGGCGCAGCGGGCACTTATATTCTCTCTCGGCAGAGGCCCCCTGTGGAAGAAGCATCGGAGGTCCAGGTACAAACCGTCGTGCCGGTGGAAGTGGCGCAGATTCGGCGGATGACCCTGCACGATACCCTCGAGGCCTACGGCTCGGTCGTCCCCAATCCCGGCACCGCCGGCGTCGCCCCGGCGAGTGTGAGCATCGACTCGCCTCTGGATGGCATCATTACGGAGGTCCATTGCTTCATGGGCCAGGAAGTCCAGAAAGGCGAGGTCCTGTTTGCCTTGTACGACCAGCCGGCCCAACTGGCGGTGGAACAGGCCCAGAAGGCCGTGACTTTCGCCCGGGCGAATTTCGAGCGCCAGGAGAACCTTCAGAAGGTCCAGGGCACCTCGGCGAAGCTTTACCTGGAGGCCCAGCAGCAGCTTGATAATGCGCGTAACGATCTCGCCCGGGCCCAGGCACAGTGGCAGTTGCACCAGGTCATGGCTCCATTCGACGGCAGGATCATGGAGGTCCGCGCCAGAGCCGGCGCGGCGGTCGCGTCCACAGGCGCCCTGGCCCGGCTGACCGACCTGAGGCGTCTGGTGGTCAAGGCCGGCGTCCCCAGCCGCCAGGCGGACAAGCTGCAATTGGGCCAGCGTGTGGAGATCGAGCGCAGCGCCGTGACCGCCGGGGGGGACGCCTCGGCTCCGACCTCGTCGCTGCGGGTGGACTACATCGATCGGCAAGTCGATCCCAATAATGACACGGTTGCCGTGCTGGTCGGATTGCCGGCGGACACCCCCTTGTGTCTGGGCCAGCTTGTCCGGGTTCGGATTGTGGTGGCCCAGTACCCCGATCAACTGGCGGTCCCGGAGGAGAGCGTCGTGACGACCCTCGAGGGCCAGACCGTCGTTGCGATCGTGCAGGGAGATGAGGCAATTCCCATACCTGTCAAACGCGGGGTCAGTGAAGATCATTGGGTCCAAGTCGAAGGACAGGGACTGGAGCCGGGCCTGAACGTCGTGACGGCAGGGGCTTACGGCCTGCCCGGCAAAACCAGGGTCCGGGTGATCAGCCACTGAACACGGGAAGAACGCCGGAGCAGGACATGGGAACGCCAGAGCCTTCAAATCACCAGGAACAGTACTCTTTGTTGGGACGGTTTGCCACCCACCACGGCATAGCCATCGTCTTCATCGCCCTGTCGTTGTGTCTTGGGGGGGTCTATTGCGCCTTCCACATCCCGTCCTCGGTCTTCCCCCAGACGAACTTTCCGCGCGTGGTCATTCTCGTCGACAACGGCGTGATGCCGGCCGATGAAATGATGGCCACGATCACCCGACCGATCGAAGAGGCCATGAAAGATATCCCCGGAGCGACCACGATTCGCACGGCCACGGGAAGAGGCTCGGCCGAGGTGAACGTCTTCTTCAACTGGAAGGTGGACATGATCCAGTCGGAGCTGTATGTGCTGGGACGCCTGTCCCAGATCCGGGGCACCCTGCCTGCGACGGCAACGACCGATGTCCGTCGCCTGACCTTCTCGGCGTTTCCGATTATCGGGGTCAGCCTGACCAGTAAAACCCGCGATATCACGCATCTGTGGGAGACGGCCCGCTACGACCTCAAACCTCGCTTCCTGAGAATTCCCGGCGTGGCCCGCGTGGACCTGGTCGGCGGCCGGACCACGGAGTATCATGTGATCGTCGATCCGTTGCGCTTGCAGGCATTGAGCCTGAGCCTGTCGGACGTGACGGCGGCCTTGGAACGGAACAACCTCATCGCACCGGCCGGAATGCATGAGGAGAACCACTTCCTGTACCTGACCCTCGTGGACGGCCGGTTGAAGAACCCCGGCCAGATCGCCGATTTCCCCGTCAAGGTCATCAGTGGACATCCGGTATACGTTCGGGATTTTGCCCGCGTGGAGAGGGGACCCGAGCCCATTTTCAACATCGTCACCGCCGATGGCGTCGAAGCCGTCTTGTTGAACATCCGCAGCCAGCCCGACGGCAGCACGCTCGATATCGCCAAGGCTCTCCGCCAAGACAGCAAGGCCCTCAAGCAGGAGTTGCCGCCGGACATGAAGCTGGCTTTCTTCTACGATCAATCCCTGATCGTGCGGCAGTCGGTCCGAAGTGTCTGGGAGGCGATTCTATTCGGGCTGATGCTCTCCGTGGCCATCCTCTACCTGTTCTTGAAGAGTTGGCGCTCCACGCTGGTGGCCGCGCTGGTCATTCCCCTGACGGTCCTGATCACACTGGTGACGATGAAGCTGGCGGGATTGACTTTCAACCTGATGACCCTGGGCGGCATTGCCGCCGCCATTGGCCTGGTGATCGACGACGCGATTGTCGTCGTCGAGGCCATTCACACCAAGCTCAGCGCCGGCCTGAAACGCGGGAACGCCGTGCAGAGCGGTATCGGGGAGATCCTCAGGCCCTTGGTGGCCTCCACCCTGACGCCGGTGGTGGTCTTCATCCCGTTGGCGTTTCTGGACGGCATCACGGGGGTGTTCTTCCGGGCTTTGGCCATGACGATGGTGGTCTCCCTGTTGATGTCTCTGGTCCTGGCGGTTACGGTAACCCCGTCGCTGGCCGCCTGGCTCATGAAAGTGCGCGGCTCGCAGGTCCCGTCGGATCATGCGGCCGAAGGAGGGGCGGTTCTGAAACGCGTGATCGGGTTGTACGAGCTGACGATACGGGCGGCCCTGCGACACTGCTGGGTGACCTTGGGATTGTGTGTGCTGATCTTATGGGCCGGTCTCCAAATTTATGGACGGCTGGAAAGCGAGTTTCTGCCGCCTATGGACGAGGGGGGATTCGTGATCGACTATCAAGGTCGGCCCGGAACCAGTCTGGCCCAGACCAATCAGATGTTGATGCAGGCGGAACAGATTCTACGAACGATCCCGGACGTGGAGAGTTACTCCCGGCGCACCGGCGCCCGCCTGGCGCTGGCCATCGCGGAACCCCACACGGGGGACTTCCTCGTCAAATTGAAGCCGGACCGTCAGCGGTCCACGGAGCAAGTCATCTCGGATCTGCGTCAACAGTTCAACACGGCGGTGCCCGGTCTGCGGTGGGAGTTCCCGGGCATCCTGGGAGATCTGATTGGCGATCTGATGTGGTCCCCGGCCCCCATCGAGATCAAGCTGTTTTCGACGGATATCGACTTCCTCAAGAAGAAGGCCCCCCAGATCGAAGAGAGCATCCAGAAGGTCAAGGGGGTTGTCGATACCTTCAATGGGTTGGTCTACACGGGCAATTCGATCCACCTGCAGGTCAGGACTGCGGACGCGGAGCGTTTCGGTCTGACCGTCGAGGAGATTGCGAAGGCGGTCAATACCGCCATGCTGGGGCAGACGGCCTCTTCGATCCTGGAAGGGGATCGCATCATCGAGATTCGTGTCCTGATCGAGCCGAAGACAATCGACCGAATCAAGACCTTGCAGGATCTGCCGATTCGAACACCGTCCGGGCCGATCGTCCAAGTCTCCCAGGTGGCCGATGTTGTGGAGGAGGCCGGACAACTGGAGCTGCGCCGTGAGGATATGCGTCAGGATGTAGCCGTCACGGCACGCCTGGAGAATCGTGACATGGGCAGCGCCATGGCCGAAATTCGCGAGCGGCTCAACAAGGACGCGTCGATTCCGCCCGGGACCCTGGATTTCGGCGGGCTTTATGAACAGCAACAAGAATCGTTCTTCAATTTGTTGATTGTCCTAATCATGGCGATCGTATTAGTGTTTACCGTCCTCTTGATCGAATTTCGCGAGTTTTCCGAGCCTATCGCCATCGTGCTCGGTGCCGTTCTCGCGCTGTTCGGCACGGTGATGGCCCTGTATCTGACGGGGACGTCACTCAATGTCGTCTCGTTCCTGGGAGCCATCATTGGGGTGGGCATTGTCGCCAAGAACGGTATCCTGATGCTCGACTTCGTGAACCACCTGTTGGAGCAGGGTCTCTCGCCGGATGAAGCCCTGGTGCGGTCGGGCCGGCGCCGTCTGCGTCCCGTGCTGATGACCTCTCTGGCCGCCGTCCTGGGAATGCTGCCGCTGGCTTATGGCATCGGGTCGGGGGCCGACATGCTCAGGCCGCTGGCGATTGCGGTGATCGGCGCGGTCTGTATTTCGATCTTGTTCTCCCTGATCGCCACGCCGACATTCTATCGCCTCCTGCTGAGGATCAAGGGGGGTTAGAAATGGGCTCCTGCAAGGGACAACGATCGTGAGATCCGTCGCCATTGAAATATTTTGGCCCCTCCACCGTCTGTCGTGACAGGCAAGGGATAACCATCGTGAGATCCGTCGCAATCTCGGTGGCCGGCTTGTGTTTTCTGGCCGGTTGCGCCCACTTTGAGGCCAAGCCCCTGTCGCCCGAGCCAACGGCGGCCCAGTTCGAGGCCCGCACGCTCGATGACCCGGGGCTGCGTCGGTATATCGAGGGAAACGGCTTCTCGACGGCGAAGGAGTGGCCGCGCCCATCGTGGGATTTGCCCGCGCTGACGCTGGCCGCCTTCTATTACCACCCTGACATGGAAGTGGCGCGGGCGAAGCTGGCCGGCGCTGAGGCAGCGATCCTCACCGCCGGGGCAAGGCCAAATCCGACCGCCGCTTTTTCGCCGACAACCAATGCCGACGCAGGAGGACTCTCGCCTTGGACGCTCGGTTTCACGCTGGATGCACCCATCGAGACAGCGGGCAAACGCGGTTATCGCATCGCCCAGGCGCGCTATCTGGCCAACTCGGCCCGGCTGAACGTGGCGGCGACCGCCTGGCTGATCCGCAGCCGCGTCCGCCGCAGCTTGCTGGAGTTGTATGCCGCGAATTTGAACCAGCAACTCTTGACCCAGCAACAGGCGGTGCAGACCCAGACCGTGGAAGTGTTGGAAGATCGATGGAAGGCCGGACAAAGTTCGCTTTTTGAAGTGCAGTTCGTGCGCGTGGCCGCCGCACAGACCACCCTTCAGCTCCGCGATGCGCAAAAGCAGAGCGATCAGGCACGCGTCCGGCTGGCTGATGCTATCGGGGCGCCGGTCGATGCTCTCACGGACATCGTCTTTTCCTTTTCGACGTTTGACCGCTTGCCCGCCTCGGAAGATGCCGGAGCGTTCCGACGGGAGGCGCTGCTCAATCGCCCGGATGTCCTCGGCGCGCTCGCCGATTACGACGCGAGCCAATCGGCCCTTCAGCTCGAAATTGCCAAGCAGTACCCCGACCTCCATTTGGGGCCGGGCCATGCGTGGGACCAGGGCGCAAACAAGTATTCGCTGGGCGTCTCACTCATGCTCCCGGTCTTCAATCAAAACCAAGGACCTATTGCCGAGGCCGAGGCGCATCGCCGCCAAGCCGGCGCCGCGCTGGCCGCCCTGCAAGCGCGAGTCCTCGGCGAAGTGGACGCCGCGTTTGCCGGATACCGCGACGCGTTGCGTAAGCGGAACACCACCGACAGCCTTTGGGCCGATCAGCAACAGCGAATGCAGTCCATGCAGGAATTATTCGATGCGGGGGCGGCCGACCGGCTCGAATGGCTGCAAACGCAACGGGAACTTCACGCCGGCGAGTTGACGCAGTCGACGGCTCTCGTCGAGGCGCAGCAAGCCTTGGGTTTGCTCGAAGACGCGATGCAGCGGCCGAGCGACACCATCGGAAGGTCTGGTTCACCGCCACTGCCCCCCGAAAGGAAACCGGATTGAAAGAACCATGAAATCGTTTTGGAAAAGACTCCTGGTCGTCATTGTCGCTGGGGGGTTGACGGTCGGCCTCGTCGTCGCTTTCCTGGAAGGCCGCAAGAAAGCGGCGGCGGAAGCGGAACGCGAAAGACCCGTCAAGGCCCCGACGCGAGTGGAAGTCGCCAATGGCGAAAACGTCGTCACGCTCGACCAGGCCACGCAGACCCACAGCGGTATCACGCTGGCGCCACTCGAAATGATTTCGCATCGCCGGCAACTATCGGCTTACGGAGCGGTCGTTGACCTTCAGGAATTGACTGATTTGCGCAACGCCTTCGAAACCGCCCAAGCTCAGCTCGGCAAAGCCCGGACGTCGCGAGGAGTCGCCCAGGCAGATTACGAGCGGGTCAAGGCTCTTTTCGGGAGAAACCAGAACGTCTCTCAGAAGACGGTTCAGGTCGCCGAAGGAACGCTGCAGACCGAAGAGTCGAACGTGCAAACCGCGCGGGCCGCCCTGCACGCCGCGCAAGCGACCGCCTTGCAGCACTGGGGCGGTGTTCTCACCGAATGGCTGGCGCAAGCCGCGCCCGAGTTTGAGCAACTGCGGTTACAAAAACATCTGCTCGTCCAAGTCACCTTGGCCGCCGGCCAGGCAAGCATCGCCGCGCCGCAAACGGCGCAGGTGCAAACCGCCGATGGCCGGCTCGTCTCTGCTGCGTTCGTCTCGCCCGCCCCGCGCACGGACCCGAAGATTCAAGGCAGGAGTTTTTTCTACGTCATTGCCGCCGAAGGCGCGAATCTCCTGCCCGGCATGAACGTGACCGCGCTGCTGCCCGTAGGTGAACCAGCGGCAGGCGTCGTCGTGCCGGCCTCGGCTGTGGTCTGGTTGCAGGGCAAAGCATGGGCGTACGCACAAATCCACCCGGACCGCTTCGCGCGGCGCGAAGTCTCCACCGAAGAGCCGGTGCCGGGAGGCTGGTTCGAGCCGCCAAGTTTTTCCACGGGCCAACGGTTCGTGGTCGAAGGGCCGCAGGTTTTGCTCTCCGAAGAATTCCGCGCGCAGATCTCGGTTGGGGAGGAGGGCAAATAGGGCCATGTTGAACCGCCTCGTCCACTTCTCCCTCCGCTTTCGCGGCGTCATCCTCGCCCTGGCCTGCGCGCTGGCCGGCTATGGAATTTATTCCTTCACACAGGCCCAATACGATGTTTTCCCGGAATTCGCGCCGCCGACGGTGTCCCTTCAGGCGGAAGCGCCGGGCCTGGCGCCGGAGCAAGTCGAACGGCTGGTGACGCAGCCCGTGGAAAACGCCCTCAACGGCGTGGAGGGCATCGAGGCGCTGCGCTCGCAGTCCATCCAAGGGCTGGGTCTCATCACCGTGACGTTCCGCTCGGGCAGCGACATTTACCGGGCGCGCCAGGTTATCGCCGAGCGGCTCGCGACCGTGGCGGGCCAGTTGCCGCAGGGCGTGCCGCCGCCCGTGATGACGCCGCTGACTTCCTCCACCAGTGTCCTGCTGGTAGCGGGACTTACCTCCGAAAGACGTTCGCTGATGGAACTACGCACCTTGGCGGACTGGACGATCAAACAGCGGCTCCTGTCGGTGCCGGGCGTGGCCAAGGTCGCCGTCTTCGGCGGCGAAGTGAGACAATTCCAGGTCCAAGTCCAACCCGAGCGCGTCGTGGCTTACGATCTGGCCCTCGATGACGTGCTCGCCGCCGCGCAGCGTGCTACCGCCGTGCGCGGCGCGGGCTTCCTCGAGAACGACAGCCAGCGCATCGTCTTGCTGAGTGAAGGCCAGTCTTTGACGGCGGAGCAATTGGCCAGGAGCGTCGTCCGCCAGAGTCAGGGCGCCCTCGTCAGGCTCGGCGATTTGGGCCCCGTGGTGGAGGCGCCCGAGCCGCCCGTGGGCGCGGCGGCCATCATGGGAAAACCAGGCGTCGTCCTCGTCGTTTCCTCGCAGTTCGGCGCGAACACCCTGGAGGTCACACGCAAGGTGGAGCAGGCGCTGGCGGACCTGAAACCGGCGCTGGAAGCGCAGGACGTGGTTTTGCACTCCGACCTGTTTCGGCCCGCCAATTTCATTCAAACCTCGACGCACAACGTCCAAAGCTCGCTCCTGATCGGCGCCGTGCTGGTAGTGGCGGTGCTGATGCTGTTCCTGTTCAACCTGCGCACCGCGGCCATTTCCTGCTCCGCCATCCCTCTCTCGCTCTTGGCGGCGGTCATCCTGCTCCAAAGACTGGGTTTCAGCCTGAACACGATGACCCTGGGCGGCTTGGCCATTGCGATCGGCGAAGTGGTGGATGATGCGGTGATTGATGTCGAGAACATCCTGCGCCGGTTGCGCGAGAACCGGCGGTTGCCGGAGCCGTTGTCCGCATTCCGGGTCGTGCTCAATGCCTCCATCGAGGTCCGCAGCGCCGTGGTCTATGCCACCTTGGCCGTCATCCTGGTTTTTGTCCCTATCCTCACCATGAGCGGCTTGGCCGGGCGGCTGTTCGCGCCGCTGGGGGTGGCTTACATCCTTGCCATTCTTGCGTCACTGCTGGTTGCACTCACCGTGACGCCCGCTCTCTGTCTGGTGTTGCTCGGCGGGCAACAGGTCGCGGAGGTGGAGCCTCCGGTGGTGCGCCGGCTCAAAGCCCGTTACGTGGGCGTGCTCCAGCGGGTGGAGACCAACTCGAAAAAAGTGCTTCTCGCGGTCGTGGTCTTCACGGGAGTCGGACTGGCGGCGCTGCCGTTCCTCGGCGGGGGATTTCTGCCCGAGTTGAATGAAGGCCACTTCATCGTCCACATGTCCGCCGTGCCGGGAACCTCCTTGAACGCTTCCCTGGCTTGGGGCCGACAGGTGACACAGGCATTGCTGAAACTCCCCTTCGTGCGCTCGGTCTCGCAGAACGTGGGACGCGCCGAGCTGGCCGATGACACTTGGGGCACGCATTACAGCGAATTCAACGTGGACTTGAAGCCGTTGGCCGGCGAGGAGGCCGAGGCCGCACAGTCTCAAGTGCGCCGGGCGCTGGCCGAATTCCCTGGCGTCAATTTTGCGGTGAAGACTTTTCTCACCGAGCGCGTGGAAGAAACGCTTTCCGGCTACACCGCCTCGGTTGTCATCAACATCTTCGGCCCCGACCTTGATGCCTTGGACGCGAAGGCGAAGGAAATTGCCCGCCTGCTCAACACCGTCCCCGGGGCCGCCGATGTGCAGGTGCAATCCCCGCCGGGCACCCCGCAACTGATCCTTCGATTGAAGCCGGCAGCACTGGCACGCTGGGGCTTCAATGCCGTCCGCGTGCTCGACGGCATTCGCACGGCGTATCAAGGGACGACCGTCGGGCAAGTTTACGAGGGCAACCGAGTCTTCAATGTTTCGGTCATCCTCGACTCCGCCAGCCGCCGGCAGATCACCCAAGTGGCGGCGTTGCCGATGAAAAGTCCCGGCGGGGTGCATGTGCCGCTCGGACAGTTGGCCGACATTTATCAGGCCGCCGGGCGCTACGTGGTGTTGCACGAAGGCGCCCAGCGCGTGCAGACCATCACCTGCAACGTCGGCGGGCGCGATGTGACCACGTTCGTGGCGGATGCGCAGCGCCGCATCCAAGCCGAGATCAAACTGCCTCCGGCAAGCTATCTCAAGTTCGGCGGCACCGCTGCCGGACAGGCGCGCTCGCGGCGCGATTTATTCGTCCACTCGCTGCTGGCCGCCCTGGGGATCACCCTGCTCTTGTCCATCGTCATGGGCAGCGAGCGCAACCTGCTTCTCGTTTTGCTGAACCTGCCCTTTGCGCTGGTCGGTGGCGTGCTGGCCGTCTTCGGTTTCGGCGGGATGCTTTCCCTGGGTGCGCTGGTGGGGTTTGTGACGCTCTTCGGCATCACGCTGCGCAACTCCATCATGATGATTTCACACTACGAGCACCTGGTCGCCGTCGAGGGCCAGACGTGGGGACCGGAAACCGCGTTGCGCGGGGCTTCCGAACGTCTCGCGCCCATCCTCATGACCGCGCTCGTGACCGGCCTCGGTCTGCTGCCTTTGGCCCTGGGCACGGGCGAAGCCGGCCGCGAGATCGAAGGCCCGATGGCCATCGTCATCCTCGGCGGCCTCGTAACCTCGACCGTGCTCAACCTCTTCGTGCTCCCCACCCTGGCCCTGCGCTACGGCCGATTCGTGCCGAGGGAGGCCACGGAGGATTAGTGATTTGTGATGGCTGATTTCTGAATCATCAATCAGCAATCATCCATCATCAATGTCACAGGATCTGCATGATGGCGAAGATAACGAGAAAACCGGCGACCGTTGAGAGGAGCGAGACCAACGGCGGGTTCTTCTCGTGGGCCTCCGGCAGCAGGTCGCTGGCCCCGAGATAGAGAAAACCGCCCGCAAAGAAAGGCAGCAGGTACACCAGGACCGATGGCGGAGCAACAATGAAAAGGGTGCTGACCGCGCCCAGCACCGGCGCGACGGCGTCGACGATCAGCATTTTCAGGGACGACCTCAAGGAGTTGCCCGCGTGGAGCATGACCGTCACCGTGTTCATGCCATCGGAGAAGTCGTGCGCGATCACCGCCATGGCTACGACCAGGCCGGCCTCGGCACTCGCCTGAAAGCCCAGCCCAATCGCGAAGCCGTCCATGAAGCTGTGAATGGAAAGCTCAGAGGCACCGAACCAGCCCGCCTGCGGATGACGCACGTTGCGGCACACGCCGTTTTCGCAAATCCGGTGGACGGAGATGTATCGGCTCAGCGTCAGAAGAAACAGAAATCCCGCCGCCACGGTGTACATGACGTCTTGAGGCGGTATGCCCACTTCGGCGCCGAGATGCAATGCCTCCGGCAGCAGATCGAACAAAGGCACAGCGATCAGCACGCCCGCCACGAACGCGGCGAGAGTGCCAAACCACGTGCGAAAACGGGCCGCCGCCAGCCCTCCCAGGAGGGTGGAAAGGAAAGCCACGGCACTGAAGAGGACAGCGTCCCTGCTCACGGATGGGCCGCCTCGACAGGCACAGACGGGAAGATCGGGCGGTAGATGTGGCAATAGGGCGTCTTGCCGTTGTTCTTATAGTAATCCTGGTGGTAGTCTTCCGCCGGCCAGAACTGGCCCGCGGGCGCGACCTCGGTCTTGACACTGTAACCCATCTTCCTCAGCTCCTGTACCAAGCGTTCGGCGGTCTGCTTTTGCTCCTCGTTCAAATAGAAGATCGCCGAGCGGTATTGCGTGCCAATGTCCGGGCCCTGGCGGTTCAACTGCGTGAAGTCGTGGGTCTCGAAAAAGAGCTTGGCCAGCTTCTCATAGCTGGTCTTCGAAGGATCGTAGACGACCTCGACCGACTCGGCGTGCCCCGTCCGGCCGGTGCAGACCTGCTCGTAGGTCGGATGGTCGACGTGGCCCCCCGTGAAGCCGACGGCTGTGGAAATCACGCCGGGGGCTTTCTGCAGGTAATACTCCGTTCCCCAGAAGCAGCCGGAAGCGAAGATCGCCCGCTCCTGGGATTGCGGATTGGGGATTGCGGAGCGCGGATTTGAGACGGTTCCGGCATCCGTCTTCCGGACTCGTTGCTCGGCCGGAATGAAGCCCATCGAGATCGAGTTCACACAGTACCGCGTGTTCTTCTCGGTGAAGCGCTCGCCAACAAAGATGTGGCCGAGATGGGCGCCGCAGTTGGCGCAGAGGATCTCGGTTCGCATGCCGTCCGCATCCGGCTGCCATTTGACGTGCCCGGGGATCTGGTCGTCGAAGCTCGGCCAGCCGCAGTCCGACCGGAACTTGGACGAGGACTCGAACAGCTCGGCTCCGCACCGCCGGCAGGTGTAGACCCCTTTCTCGAAGTGCTGGTAGAACTTGCCGGTAAACGGCTGCTCCGTGCCCTTGCGAACGATAACCCGTTGCTCTTGCGGTGTTAATGGCCTATTCATACTCCGCTCTCGATACGCTGCTGCGCCGACGGCAACCAGAAAAGCGGCCGCCACCATCGCGGCAATACCCCATTTCGCACTCATGGTCGCACCTTTCACAGAGGTTTCACCATATCATATACATGCGTCATCGGGTAATTGTTTTGACCGTCTGGTGCGAATCCGCATCGGCGAGGGTTGGGCCGCAGGACTGCCCCGCCCTTTATGGTAGCGGGTCCATGACTTCCACAAATGGGAATCGACGGAAGTCCGAATCGTGGGTGTAAATCCGCTTGATTCCGTGTTCTCTCATGAGAACCACCGCATGCACGTCAAACAGGAGATTGCCGGCGACGGTCTGTCAAGCGAAACAGGTTCGTTTCCCCCGCAGGCACCCCCTAGCGCAGATGGCGTCGGCGAGCTTTTGAATTTGACGCATCGGAGAGAGGTGACTACAATCGCGCCCGGTATGGTTGGCCGTCACAGGGCGAAGTAGGGTTCCCAAACGCGATGGGTCGCGTCTGGGGTCCCGATCCGCCGCCGAAACCGGGTCCGTCACAGAGAAAGAAGAGGTGAAGGAGCATGAAGACACAATCGACCAATTCCAATTTGTCCCGCCGGGGCTTCCTGGCGACCACGGCATCCGCCGCCGCTCTGGCCGTCGTCGGCACAGGCTGCACGGAGGAAGCTCAGACCAAGGAGGTGGCGAAAAGGGGAAAGATCC
Source organism: Phycisphaerae bacterium (assembly GCA_026386805.1). GTDB lineage: Bacteria > Planctomycetota > Phycisphaerae > Sedimentisphaerales > Anaerobacaceae > PLanc-01. Next base: position 43,964 of record JAPLMX010000080.1, read on the forward strand.
CGATAGGGCTACAAATCTACTCTGTCCGCAGCGAGGCGGAGAAAGACCTGCCCGGCGTGCTGGCGAAGGTCGCGAAGATGGGCTACCAGGGCGTGGAATTCGCAGGGTATTATGGTCATGAGGCCAAGGGCATCCGCAAGATGCTCGACGCCGACAAGCTGGTCTGCTGCGGCACACACACCCCAATGGCGGACCTCACCGACGACAAGCTGGCCGCCACGCTCGAGTTCAACAAAATCCTGGGCAACAAGTACGTCATCGTCCCCTGGCTCCAGCCGAACGACAAGAATCCCAAAGAGGCCTGGCTCGGATACGCCAAGCGGCTCAATGTCCTGGCCGAGAAGCTCAAGCCGCAGGGGATGTGGATCGGCTATCACGCCCACCAGCATGATTTCGCTGCTCTTGGCGACACGACCCCCTGGGATATCATCGCCAGCAACACCGGCAAAGATGTCATCATGCAGCTCGACCTCGGCAACTGCATGGACGGCGGCGGCGACCCGGTCAAGTATCTCAAGCTCTATCCCGGCCGAGCCATCACGATCCATCTCAAGGAATTCTCCGCCACAAACAAGAAGGCCATGATCGGCGAAGGCGACGTCAAGTGGGCCGAGATCTTCAAGCTCGTCCGCGCCGCCGGCACGACAAAGTGGTACATCATTGAGGAAGAAAAAGACGCGGTCCCGCCGCTCCAAGGCGCGGAAATCTCGCTGACCAACCTGAAGAAAATGCGGATGTGAAAAAGCAATTGGACGTAAAAGGGAAAAAGGCAAAAGGAAAAAGTAGAACCGATGGGGCGCCGCTCCTACCTTTTTACCTTTTGCCTTTTACCTTTTTCCCTGTTCTTCACCCCAGCGGCTCGGTCGTATAACTCATGTCCTCAAGCTCGACAATCGCCACCCGGGCGGAGCCGGTGATCCAGTCCGTGGCTTCGCCCGGGTTGACGATCAAGGTCCTGCCTTCGCGGCGGATGTCCTGGCGATGCGTGTGGCCGTAGACGACCAGGTCGTACATCTGGCTCCTGACCGCATCCTCAGCCAGATGGTCCGTGTGCATCATGCAGACCTTGCGGCCGCCCAGCTCGCCCTTGTAGCAGTATTCATGAATCTCGCCGCCAAAGCTCTCGACGACGGATTTCAGACGGAGCTTCTCACCGTCATTGTTCCCGAAGACCGCGATGAGCTTCGCGTCCCGCAATTCAGAAAACGCCTGAATCGTGAACGGCGCGACGATGTCGCCGCCGTGCAGAACGTACTGCACCCCCTGCCTGCGAAAGATCTCGATCGCCTGCATGACGTGACGATGATGATCGTGCGTATCCGAGATAATCCCAATTCGCATCGCTATCCTCCTTGACAGTCGAACGATCTCAACGGGCCTTCGGCTCCCGTGCGGCCCGCAGGTCCTCCGGGGCGATGCCGGCCCCCGGCTGGAACTCGTCGCTCATCGTATAGCGAATCAGCTCGTCCAGGCAATAGGCGGCTGCCGGATCGCCTGCCGGCACCGCGGCGGAGAAGTTGAACCCGCTGACTAAGAGTCTTCCCGGACCGACCTTCGTCTCGAACAGAAGGGCTTTGCGCGTCAGGCGCTGGGGCGTATCAATCATGCGGACGATGGGCTCGCCGGTCACGTGGGTCTGGTCGAGGAGAATCGCCTTGCCGCCCTGGACGAGGTCGTAGAACTGCAGGTCGCACCAGCCTTCTGTGGGCATGGCCTTCAGCGCCGGGTGTTGCGGATCGAAGATCGTGCCGACGTGGCCGGCGGGGTCGCCCGGGTCCCAGCCGGAGGGCCGAAAGCGCGTCATGGCCGTGGGAAACACCGGTCCCGGATCAAGCATCAGCACCCGTCCGCCGGCCGCCAAGCGATCTAACACTCCTTGCTCCCAGCGGTCGGCGACCAGTACCGCTGTCGGTGCGGAGGTCGATCGAGGGTACTGGCGCCGGAGCCATTCGGAGCCGAGGACCATGAATTCGCCCCGCACGACCCGCTCGGCCGGGAAGCACCAGAGTTTCCAGTCGTTCGTCGCGGTGCCGTGCTTGTCTTCGAGCCGGACGACTAAGCCAAGCTGCTCCGCGTGCGGCCGCTGCGGAATCTCGAACGAGATGGTTGTCAACTGCCTGACCTCGCCACAGGGGATCGTCAGGCCCGCCTGTGACCCGCTCGCCAGACGTTCATCCCCGGCAAGCAACTCCCATCGCAGAGTCGCACCCTGCGTGGCCTCCTGCTCGTAGCGTGACACATACAACGGGAACTCGGCCTTTTCGCCAAACCGGTAATTGCGCCGGTCCTGGGCGATCAGCAGGACCGTTGGAGCATTGAACTTGCGGAACTCCTCGCTTGTGACCGCCTTCGGCCGATAGAACATGTCCACGACGCCCTCAGCGCACCAGGGATAGTCCTGAAAGAGCCAGACGTGATAGCCCTGGAGGTTCGACCGCCGGGCCGCTTCGATGTTCGTCTTGAGGCACGCGGCCTGGAGCCGATTCGAGCGATCCACCCACTGCGCGTAGACATCCTCCCACGTGTCGCGGGCTTCCAGCCCGCGATTCGAGGGCGGGACGCCCTCGACACCAACGGCCACACCCACCTTTCTGGCATTGTCTCTCGCATCGTACAACCAATAGGGTCTCAGACCCTCGTGGAACAGGTCGATCTGCCGCAGATCGGGCAGCGTGACAAAATAGCCCATCTCGTGAGCGCCGACCGGCGGTGGCACAGGATCGAACCGATACTTGGCATCCTTGTACCCGCACGATGACGACTCGTTGAACTGCCACACGCCAAAGTCGAGGGTTGGGCGGGGCTTACGCGAGACGCCGTCCGAGTCGATCACCGGCCGGGTCGGATCGAGCTCCTTGGCCAGCCTGTACATCTCGGGGGCCTGCTCGAAGCTGTCGTACAGCTCGTTGCCCATGCACCAGGTGACAATTGAAGGATGATTGCGGTTCCGCTGAATCACTTCTTGCCAGAGCTTGAGATAGAGAGCCTTGGTCTCGGGTTTCGACGCGAGGTCCCAACGGTAGGCGATAGGGAACTCCGGCTGGAGCATGATGCCCATCTCGTCAGCAACGTCGAGATACTCCTGCCCGGGCATCCAACTGTGGTGCCGGGCGTAATTGAAGCCGAAGTCCTTGACGATCCGGAAGCGTCGTCGGTACTCGTTCTGATCGGCGGGCGGCGCGATGGTATTCGGGTAGATGCAGTCGTCGCCATAGCCCCGCAGAAAGATCGGCCGGCCGTTGAGCAGGAACTTTCCGCCCTCGACCCGGAACTCGCGCATGCCGAACCGAACCCGCGTCTCATCAAGCTGATTCTCCCCATCGAAAAGCGTCACGCGAGCAGAGTAAAGGTACGGCGTCGAGGGCGACCACAGCTTTGCTCCGGGAAGCTTCAGCGTCACCACGCCCGGCGAGCCTGCTGACAATGCCCTCTCCCCTTGCGTAAGGCGCTGCCCCTGCTGATCGAACACCTGCACACCGACCCGCAACTGGTCGCGTCCTGCGTCGCCTGCGTGCCCGGGCGTCACGCGAACCTCCGCTTCCTCTTGGGAAACGTGCGGCACCACAAAAGCGTCGTCGATCCACGTATCCTCCGTCGCCTCCAGTGAGACCTTGCGATGAACGCCGCCCCACGTGAGATAGAGGAAGTCGAGCGTATCCATGCAGCCCATGAGCGGATCGATATCACGATTTCGCCGAGCATCAACCCGCAAAGTGATCGTCGCATCCCGTCCCGCCGAGACGAGCTTCGTCACATCACATTCGAACGGCACCACGTAACCGATGTGCGCACCGACATGTCTGCCGTCGATCCAGACATCGGCGTTCCGATGCACGCCGCCGAACTTGAGCCAGATCGTCCTGCCCTGCCAGTCCTCCGGGACATGGATGACCCGCCGATACCAGCCCGGCCCCGGATAAACATGAAAGAGCCTGTCCGCTTCCGTGCCGGGGCCGCGCAGTTTCTCCTCGACCGGCTTGGCCAAGTACCGCTGCAACTGCTCCTTCGTATCGAACTCAATGCCCTGCGCGTTCCACGCCCCCGGCACTTGGATCCGACGCTGGAACTGCCGCCCATCCTCAAACCACTTGTCGCGAACACCCACATCCTCCGGATCGGTTTCGAACTGCCATGCACCGCAAAGGTCAACTTCACGCAGAGCCTGAGCCACAGGAAGGCGATCGGCACCTGATTCGGCAGCGGTGGCCGCACTGCTCGCAAGGGCGGGCCAGGCCGCCGCCCCGGCAGCCGCCGCTGGATAGATCAAGCTCCCGATGAGAAAAACACGAAACGACACTGATGACCCCCACCGCATCCACTGACGCATGATTCAATCCCCTTTCCGGCCGAGTTCGCGTGATACTTTCAGAGCAAACGCCCTATCTCCGCATAATATAGCAGATCGCTTCCCCGGCTGAATACTCTGGTGCGTGCACGACACCACTGGCTCGTCGGGACGGGCACGGTTCCGAATGTACCGCCTCCCCTGCAGACGCACAACAGAGTTGCGTTCTCAGACGGCTGCCCGTATGATGGGATCGTATGGAGCGGATACACAGTCTGATTCGAGGAGTATAGTGATGCGAGAACGACGCGGATTCACACTCATCGAGTTGCTCGTGGTCATCGCCATCATCGCGCTGCTGATGGCCATTCTCATGCCCAGCCTGCAGCGGGTCCGCCAGCAGGCGCGGGGCGTCGCGTGCAAGGCCAACCTGCACCAGTGGGGGCTGATGTTCGCAATGTACACGGACGACAACAACGGCTACTTCTACAGCGGCTATCTGCACGGGTCCTCATCGAGCATGGAAAACGGCGAATGGTGGCGGGAGTGCATGCGGCCGCTGTCTCAGGACAAGAAGATGTGGCTGTGCCCCACGGCGGTCAAAAGCCGTTCGAGCGTGGTCGTCACCACCAGCTCGCCCGCGATCAATCCCTTCGACGCGTGGCGGGTCCCCGCCTCCCAGGGCGGCGATGAGGGCAGCTACGCCCCGAACGGCTGGATGTGCAATCCCCCCGCCGGAGTGACCAGCCTGTGGGGACGCAGCCCCATCGAATACCACTGGCGGACCCACCAGGTCCAGGGGGCGTACAACATCCCGGTCTTCACTGAGGGCTGGTGGGTGGACGGCTGGCCCCGGCACACCGATAGTCCCGCCGCCTACGGGGACCGGACGCCGACCCTCAGTTCCGACGAGATGCAGCGCCTGTGCGTCAACCGCCATGGCGGCGCCCAGTACTGCCTCTTCGCCGACTGGTCCGTCAGGAAGGTCTCGCTCAAGCAGCTCTGGCAGCTCAAATGGAACCGTCAGTTCGACACCAATGGCGTATGGACCAAGACCGGCGGCGTCACAGACAGCGACTGGCCCAAATGGATGGCCGGCTTCAAGGACGAATACTGACCGCCCGCGGCGTGAGGAGCTTGGTGGACAACCCGTGGGGACGCAGGCGATCCGTGTTATGCGGAAACCGTATGGGACGCCGACTTCTCGCAAAGACAATTTTGAACTTTTGACCAAACACGGCTTAGACCCAAGACCCAAGACCCAAGTGAACGCGTCGTATTATCTGGACAAGAAATTTGAAAGTGGGTATATTGAGAAATTGTATGAACAGAAGTAAGCCATGAAGAGAATGAACCCCAAAAAGAGAAAAGGAAGAATGTCATACCCATCAGTTGACCAACTCCAAAAGGTTCTCACCGAAGAGGTATTTCACTACGCCAAAGATTCCAAGAAAGCCGCTGGGCGCGCGCTTGGTACCCTTGTCGAGATCATCACGTTCTATGCCCTCAAGTCATGGGGACTTGAGCGAAACGTTGCGATAGAGAAGCCCCTACCTGAGTTTGGAAACGACGACATCACCCACAACGTTGAGTATAGCCTTCATCCGTCAACCCCTCTGATAACGGCGGCGTTCAATCGGGATGCGCTTCCCATCACGGCAAAGAAGATCGCCAAGAATCAACGGCTTGCCGAACTTGGAATCTCTGCGGATTCGATGAAGTCGCACGCATTGTTGAGCAAAGACTTGATTCTCCGGAACTCCTGCACGGTCTGCGACCTTGGCGAGACCTTCATAAATGCGTACCTCGACCAGATCGGAGAGGCCGGAGGACGGTATTCCGTGGTGACCCTTCGACATCGCCCATTCGCAATTTTCGAGTGTAAGCGGGTCGGGGTCGAAGAAAGAATGCGGAAAGGACCGCAGACGATCGAAAAGGCGAAGCAAGGGGCCTATGTCGCTCGAACCGTTTCAGCGTTGCAGAAGATCAGGTTAACCGATGGCAGCCTGGGCGGTTTGATTCAGAAACGTGATGGATCGTTCCGACATGGTGACTACTACAAGCTGATGGCAGAAATCATTGCATCTGGCGATCCAGAACTACTTTCGCGTTTCATTCTGACGGTCGGAATCGTCAGCAATCACGGCAATTGGTTCACCTGCGAGAATCACAATAAGGAACTGAAGGTCCTCGCTCAATCCTACGACTGGCTTCTTCTCTTGACCGATACGGGAATTGCCCAGTTCATTGACGAGTTGTTGTTCCATCCCGCAAAGGAACTGATGGCAGCCAAAGAGGCATTTCTATCGAGCTACACAGGCAAGAAGGGAGCCAATCAGTTCACGAAGGTTCGGATTTCCCTTGCAGCCGACGCCGCTCTCCAATCCTATTTCAAGTCGCATATGGAGGGGATCGAGGGCTGGTTCAACATCATCGCCCCAGTGGGGAAACGGCTTGCTGTCCTCAAGGATGAACTTGACACCTTGAAACGAAAGAACTGGCAGGAGATACACTCGTGACGGCTGGAAGGACAGTCAATTCGCAGAGTGTCAACTGGTGTACACCTCCAAAGTATGTTGACGCCGTCAGAAAAGTCTTCGGCGGCAAGATATCTCTGGACCCATGCTCGAATGAGTGGTCCATCGTCCACGCGGAGACAGAATACCGCCTGCCAGAAAAGGACGGACTCAAGGAATCATGGAATTATCCCACAATCTATGTGAATCCCCCTTATGGATCTGACAGGGAGAATGGAACAACGATAAAGCACTGGCTTTATAAGTGTGCCCATGCGCACAAGAACTATGGATCGGAAATTCTTGCCTTAGTACCTGTTGCAACCAACACCAGTCACTGGAAGGAATACGTCTGGGGACGAGCAACCGCTGTCTGCTTTCTGTACGATACGAGACTGCGTTTTCTCGTTGATGGCAAGGATGAAGGCAAGGGGGCGCCAATGTCATGTGCCATGATCTATTGGAATAAGGACATTGATGCATTCCGCGAGGTGTTCATTGAATATGGGGCCGTTGTTGATCTGAGGCCGTTGCAGGGAAAAGTGATAGGTGCCAAAAAGAGACTGCATCAACCCAGACTATTCGATGTGATTTAAGGCTAACAACCGGTTGTAGTGGATAGCGATGCGTGCGGCCGCTGAACCGGACTGTTCGACGAGGAAACCAAATGATAAGAGCCAATCCTTCAACGGATCCGTTCGCGCCGGAGGCGGCACGGCGATGGGAGAGAGTCCCCCAATGGGCCCAGGAGAAGATTCTCGAGAACGTCTACTGCGGGCAGTGCGTCGCGCCTGTTCCGATTGTCCTGGAGACGGCAGAAATGGAGGGGGAAGATCTCATCCTTCGAGGCAAGTGCAAGACCTGCGGTGAAACCGTTTGCAGAGTGGTTGAATCAGAATCACAACGGTAGGACGTCGGGCGAGAATGAATTGACTCCGATTGTTACGCAGCGAAAGGCGGCTGGCGTTTGTGATGGTCGTCCATGAAGGTTTTGTACGTCCTGTAGTGATCGGTCTCTTCGTAGGGAATCGGCGTGATGGGGGCGGAATCGAAGCTGTAGATCGTGGCGCCGGGGCAGGAGAGGAGGATCGGGGAGTGCGTGGCGACGAGGAATTGGGCGTGGCCGGCGGCGCTCATTTTCTCCAGCAGGTCGAGCAGAGCGATTTGTGTCTTGGGCGATAGCGCCGTCTCCGGCTCGTCGAGCAGGTACAGGCCCTTGATCGCGTAGCGGGCTTTGAAGAAGGACATGATCGACTGGCCGTGAGACTGGGTCAGCAGGGACTGGCCGCCGAAGTAATCGAGCTGGCCGGGATCGGTCGCCGCCTACTCGTCGAGGATGCGGGCGAAGTCCTGGAAGACGGAGGAGCCGAAGAACGAGCCCGGCACGCAGTCGTTGACCCATTCGACCGAGAGGTAGTGACAGAGTTTGTCCTCGTAGGGGTTCACATCGTAGCGGGTCCGGCCGCCTTCCTGCCAGATGAAGATGCCGCACCGGCGGGCAATCGCCTGCAGCAGCGTCGATTTACCCGTGCCGTTCTCGCCGACGAACAGCGTCACCGGCGTGCGGAAGTCGAGCCCAGCCGTTTTGTGAAAGAGATCGAGCTTGAAGGGAGAGTGCTCCCGCGTCGGATATCGATCCGGATGAAAATTCACACGTTTCAAATGCATTCCTGTACCTCTTGCGTCATCTATCTTCATGCACACGGAATCGCATCATACTTGAGGGACGGCGAACTGGATAGCGTGAGGCATACCCGTTAGGCGTCCATCGGCAAGGGGTTGCGCAGCTCGTGGCGAGGGCGTCCCGCCCTTGCGTGTCGCGGGCATCCTGCCCGCGATCCGAGGGCCGGGGTCCCCCAACGCGATCTCTTCGCGTTTGGGAACCCACGAGGCCCTCGTCACGAAAGAGCAAGGCCGGGACGGCCTCGCCACAGCGCCCATGCCGCTCGACACTCCACGCAACCGATACGAGCCTCGCACCCTTGTCACCCTGGACCTCGATCCGGGGCACAACCGCTTGACGACCTTTTTGTGGTGGGCGCGGGGACTTGGGGACAGTAGAATCGGGTGCCGGTTGACAGTTGAACTGAGAACTGCCCACTGGGAACTGAGAACTGAGAACTCATTCAAGGAGACTGCCATGTCGGAGAAGAAACGCAATCTTTCGCGGCGCGTATTCCTGGGGCGCACGGCGGCGTTGGCTGCCATCCCGTATATCGTGCCGGCCTCGGTGTTCGGCCGCGACGGCTCGGTCCCGCCCAGCGAGCGCATTGTGCTCGGCGGCATCGGTGTTGGCCGGCGCGGCACGGACGACCTGAACTGGATGCTGCCGGAACGTGACGTGCAGTTCGTGGCGGACTGCGATCCCCAGAGACAGCGCCGCGAGGCCGTCAAGAGGCTCGTGGACACACGCTATGGCAACAGCGACTGCAAGCTGTATGCCGACATCCGCGAGTTCCTGGCCACCCGCACCGATATCGACGCGGTCCTGAGCACGACCGGCGACCGCTGGCACGCGACGGCAGCGGTCATGGCGATGCGGGCGGGCAAGGACGTGTACTCGGAGAAGCCGTCGGCTATGACCATCGCGGAGGGACAAGCGGTCGTGGAGACCGCCCGGCGATACCGGCGCATCTACCAGTCTGGCATTCAGCGGCTCAGCGAGGGCAACTTCACCTTCGCCAACGAGCTGCTGCGGCTCGGCTATCTGGGCAAGGTCCACACCGTCCGGGCGCACATCGCCCCGTGGGACGCCGCCGAGATGCGGCACGACTGGCTGCCCGCGCAGCCTTTGCCTCCCAAGGAGGAGGTGGACTGGGACGCCTGGCTGGGCCCGTGCCCCTGGCGACCTTACAACGCCGCCTACTGCCGGGGCGACTGACGCAATCACTATGACTTCCACACGAGCTGTATCGGCGAATGGGGCGCCCACACGTTCGCCCAGTGCCAGGTGGCGCTCGGTCTGTGGGAGACGTCGCCGGTCGAGTACAAGTACGTGAACAACGACAGCGGCGACGGCATGGTCGCGACGTTCGCCAACGGCGTGAAGCTGGTCCTCGAACGCGATATGGCCGGGAAGATCTGGCACGGCTCCTGCGGCGTCCGCTACGAGGGCACGGAGGGCTGGGTCGCGATTGCCGACGGCTACTCCAAGCCGGACGTCTCGAATCCCGCCTGGATGGCCGACTTCAAGAAGCTCGTCGATGACTACTGCGCCCGCACGCAACGGCCGATGAGCCACGTCCGCAACCTCTTCGACTGCATCAAGTCGCGCCGCCAGACCGTGGCCAATCCGGTGATGATGCACCGCTCGATGTCCACGGTACACGCGGCCAACATCTGCATGTGGCTCAAGCGTGACCTGAAGTTCGACCCGGCCAAAGAGGAGTTCGTGAACGATACCGAAGCGAACCGCTTCCGCGCACGCGCCATGCGGGAGCCGTGGATCATCTGAAGACAAAAGCATGTAGGGTGGGGCTTGCCCCACCGAGACCGGTTTGGTGGGGCAAGCCCCACCTTACGAACCTGTTCGAGGAGATTACCATGTCAAGATCAAGGATATACATCGTACTGACGGTCGCGTTGCTGTCGGCTTTTGCCGTGCCGACACTTGCACAGACCGTCGCACCGAAGGGGGACGAGGCCAAGCTGATCGCCGTGCTCAAGAGCGCGGACGCCTCACGGAAAGACAAGATCGACGCCTGCCGGCAGTTGGCCATCATCGGCGGCAAGGATTCCATCGCCCCGCTGGCCGCTCTGCTCGGCAACGAAGAACTCTCTCATAACGCCCGTTACGCCCTGGAACCGAACCCGGACCCGGCGGTCAATGAGGCCCTGCGCGATGCGCTTGGCAAGCTCAAGGGCGGCCCGCTCGTCGGCGTCATCGGCAGCATCGGCGTCCGGCGTGACGCCAAGGCGGTCGGTGCCTTGGCAAAGCTGCTCCGTGACTCCGACGCGGTGGTCGCTCGGGCTGCCGCCAGGGCAATGGGCAAGATCGGCACCCTGGAGGCCGCAGAGGCCCTACAACAGGCGCTGCCCAAAGCCTCAACCGAGAATAGGCTCGATTTCTGTGAAGGCCTATTCCGCTGCGCCGAGACCCTGGCCGCCAATGGCCAAAAGCCGCAGGCCGTGGCGATTTACGACCAATTGCGGAAGCTTGATTCTCCCCACCAGGTCCGAGGCGGAGCCTTGCGGGGCGCGATCCTCGCGCGCGGCCAAGAGGGCGTGAGTCTGCTGCGCGAGCATTTGCGCAGTAATGACTACATCCTGTTCTCTGCGGCCGTTCAGGCTTCGCAGGAGATGCCAGGGCCCGAAGTCACGAAGGCGCTGCTGGAGGAGATGAAGGGCCGATCTGCCGACAACCGGATTGTCATGATCCAGGCGCTCGGCCGTCGCGGCGACAAGGCGGCGGTGCCGGCGCTGCTGGATACGGTCAAGAGCGGTGAGAAGCCCGTGCGCCTGGCGGCCCTCGCGACCGTCACGGAGATGGGCGACGCCTCCGCCGTGCCCGTATTCGTAGGACTGCTGGGCGACAGCGACCGTGAGATTGCCCAGGCCGCACAAGGGAGCCTCGCGACGATCCCGTGCCACGAGGCCGATGCGGCCGTGACGGAGATGTTCGCCAGCGGCGACATCGACAAGCAGCGCATGGCCCTCGATCTGATGGGACGGCGGCGCATGGCGGACGGCATTCCCATCTTGCTGAAAGCCGCCCGCAGCGCGAATGAACAGATTCGGCCGGACGCGATCAAGATGATCGGCGACCTCGGCGGCGCCGACCAACTACCCACCCTGCTCGAACTGCTCGATACGATAGACAGGCCCGAGGACTTGGCCGCCGCCGAGCAGGCCATCGCGTCGGCCTGCACGAAAGCCAAGGACCCGCAGGCTCAGGCCGACAAGCTCACCGGCCGGCTCCCGCAGGCCAAGCCCGCTCAGCAGGCGGTCCTGCTCAGGGTCCTCGCCGCCGTCGGCGGGCCGAATTCTCTGAAGGCCGTCCGCACCCTGATCGACAGCGGCAATGCGGATGTGCGTTCTGCCGCAATCCGCGCGCTCGGCAATTGGAGAACCGCCGACGCCGCACCCGACCTGCTGGCCCTGGCCAAGACGAGCGACTCCGCCCAGAAAACCCTGCTCCTGCGCAGCTACCTCAATCCGGCGGTTCGCGGCGAGATGCCGGTCGAGCAACGGCTCGAAATGTGCAAGCAGGCCGCCAGCCTGGTTCAACGCGACGAGGAGAAGAGACTCCTGCTCGGCACGCTGAGCAACATCGAATCGCCCGACGCGATGGGCCTGATCCTGCCCTACTTGAGCGATGCGAACCTCCGGCAGGAAGCCGGCCTGGCTGCCGTGACGCTCGCCCAGAAACTGTTGCGCGGCCGCGGTCCATCGAAGGTGGCGGCCCAATTGATCGAGCCGCTCGAAAAGGTAGCGCAGGCCGTGACCAATGACGACGTGGCCAAGCGCGCCGAGACCCTTCTGCAGCAGGCCAAGACCAGAAGCAGCAGCAACTGACGTATCTCCATTGGCAACCTCTACGGGTGGCGGTCCACGGTGTCGGACTGCCACCCCTTCTTCTTCGAGGAGTCCTATGGCTGAGACATTTGCACCGCTTCCGTGGGAAGATCTGCGTCGCATGGAGGGCGATCTCCCGTGGCCCGCCCTGGAGACCTTTGCCGAGGCCGTCGTGGGCAATCCTGACCTGACCCAGGAGCTTTTCGCTGAATACAACCGAGCGTGGCAGGCCGTGGATGTGCCTACGTACCTTGATCTGTACGTACCGGCCATCTTCGCGCTGGCCGCGCCTAGGCTTGGTGACGAACAGCGCTGCCAGATCGGCGACTTCCTGGTCGACAAGCTGATCGAGGCCGGCGAGGAGGATGCGGAAATAACCGAGGACACCTTGTTGGCCGCCTGTGGTTCTATGGGACCCGTCATCTTGCCCAAGGTCCTCGATACGCTCGAAGCGACGCTCGACGCCTCTGGGGGATCGTCGCGGTGCTGGAACTTGACGGCGTTGGCCGCCAAGACCGAGGATGCCGCCGTTCGCCATCGGACGACCCAGGCGTGTGTCCGGCTGCTCGAACAAATCGAGCGCGGCGCCGTCGAGGAATTCCTGGGTATCTCCGCCGCCTGGACTCTGGCTTTGCTCAAGTGCGCCGAGGCCGTCCCGCTGCTCCAGCGTTTGAGCAAGAACTGCAGTTGGCTCAATGGCGGCGCGGATTATCAAGAGGCGATGGAATTCCTGCAAGGACATCCCGACCGCACGGCGTACAAGGAGGCGTGGGAGCGGCCGGTCAAAGAGTGGCTCGAGCCTTCCTGGCGGACGGCCCGGAAGTGGTTTGCCTCGCGCGATTCCGAGGGCTCGGATGAAGAGGACGAGGAAAGGGAAGAGACCGCCTCCCGGAAGCGCGAGTGCGAGCTGACCGACAGGTTCACGGCCTCGCTTTTGGCGACGGATTTGCCGCAAAACCTGAGGGAAGATGCCCCTTGCATCGCGCATACGTTGCTGGAGTATGCCCACGTGCATGAGGGGGCGGCCCCCGAAGAATTCACGCAGCAGACTCTGCGGGCCGTGTTGCTGGACATGTTTCCCCGTAAGATCAGCGCCGAGCGCGAGTACTTCGAGAAAGTGCCGCCGGTGGTCGAGACCTTTCTCCGATGGTTGGCCTCCGAAAGAATCCTGCCCGACGGGGAATCCTTGGCACAGACGGTACGAAGCTGGTCCGACGAGATCGTGGCGACAGCCATGGACCCCGAAAACTGGGGACCGGCCAAGAACGTCACGATGCAGGCCCTGCGCGCCGGTGTCGATACGACCGATCAGGATGCGATGCGAAAGTACTTGTACGAGCAGACTCAAAAGGCCCTTGAGGAGCGTGCCTACGAATCCGCGTACGAGACGCCCGTCTCTCCGCCCATTCCGATCGTGGAGCATTCGCCGAAGGTCGGCCGCAACGATCCCTGCCCGTGCGGCAGCGGCAGGAAATATAAAAAGTGCTGCGGCGCTCCGACCAAAGGGCAGGCGGCAAGGGTAGAGTAGGGGCACTCGTACCGCATTTCGCAAGTCGTGAGTCATGCGGGGGGAGATTGCTTCGTCGTGAATACGAATTCGCATCAATCCTTGCGCTTCGCTTGTCATCCTGAGCGTAGCGAAGGATCTGGGCTGCGAGCGAGAGGAGCCTCTCGTTCGGTGGCCAGATCCTTCACTCCGCTACGCTCCGTTCAGGATGACAAGGACGTGAATGACAAGTGACTTGACTGCCTTCCTGTGCGCCCCCTACTGGTTGCGTCGTTTTACCCAAGAGCATATCATGGTTCCGACGATGTGCCTGTTAAGGGTTTTGCCGACATCTGAATTGGAGGAAAACAAGTGAGTCCTGTACATCCCGCACTTTGGAGTCTCGTGTTGGCCGTATCGGTCCTGGCCGGCGACGACGGTATCATCATCCGCAACAACGAACGGACGCTGGAACAGGTTCAGAAAGCGTACGCGGAGATCCCGCCGGTGCAATACAGCCCGCCCGCCGAGCGGTGGGAGAAGCTGCCGAAGACAAGCAAACTGCTGGCGGACGGCGGCACACTACGCGTTGTCATGCTGGGCGACAGCATCGTCAACGACACCAGCCGCTCGTGCTGGAACTTCATCGTCGAGCGGCGCCAGCCGACGTGCCGGATTGAGAAAATCACGTGCGTGCGAGGCTCTACCGGCTGCTGGTGGTACAAAGAGCCGGGCCGGGTTCAGAAGTACGTGCTCGACCACAAGCCCGATCTGGTCATCATCGGTGGCATCAGTCATCGCGACGACGTCGAGTCCATCCGCGATGTGATTCGCCAAATTCAAGCCGCTTCGCAACCCGACGTTCTGCTCATGACGGGGGCCTTCGGCTCGGCCGATCCTCGCAACGACGACCAGTGGCAGAGAGTCTCCGATCCAAGCCGCTACAGCAACTACCGCAAGGGCTTGGAGAAACTCGCCGGTGAGGTGGGAGCAGCGTTTCTCGACATGGAGGCCGCCTGGGCCAAATATATCCGAGATTCCAGTAAGGAACTGGATTCTTTCAAGCGTGACCCTGTTCACGCCAACGCCCAGGGCGAACAGATTCTCGGCCATATCCTCGCGAACTACCTCTCGTATCCGCCGACCTCAAAGCAATCGGCAGCCGATCAGGAGACCGATCCGCTCGTGTGGGACAAGCTCGACCGGTTCCAGGACTGGAAGCTCGGCTTCATGATGCACTGGGGCATCTACAGCCAGTGGGGCTGCATCGAATCGTGGCCGCTGGTCGAGGCGGACCCGTGGGCCCGGCCGGATGACCTGCCCGCCTGGACCGAGCGCGGCAAGGACTTCGGCCGATTCTTCGCCGATTATGTGGCCCTCAACAAGACCTTCAACCCGCAGAAGTTCGATCCGACAAAGTGGGCCGCCGCCGCCAAGGACGCGGGCATGAAGTACGTCGTCTTCACGACGAAGCATCACGACGGTTTTTGCCTATTCGACACGAAGCAGACGGACTACCGCACGACCGACGCGTCCTGCCCGTTCCGTACCAATCCGAAGGCTGACGTTGTCAAGGAGGTCTTCACGACGTTCCGCAACGAGGGTTTCGGCATCGGCGCCTACTACTCGAAATCCGACTGGCACCATCCCGGGTACTGGTCCCCCGACTGGCCACACAAAGACCGCAATGTCAACTATGACACGAGCA
Organism: Phycisphaerae bacterium; assembly: GCA_026386805.1. Lineage (GTDB taxonomy): Bacteria > Planctomycetota > Phycisphaerae > Sedimentisphaerales > Anaerobacaceae > PLanc-01. The sequence continues at coordinate 59,473 of JAPLMX010000080.1, forward strand.
AATACCCGGACAAGTGGTCCACATTTGTCGACTTTACATATAATATCGTCCAGGAGCTGATGACGAACTATGGCCCGGTCGATATCCTCTGGCTGGACGGCGGCCAAGTCCGCCCGCCCCAGCAGGACATCAACATGCCCAAGCTGGCCGCGATGGCGCGAAGTCACCAGAGCGGCTTGCTCGTGGTCGATCGCACGGTCGGCGGCCGCTATGAGAACTACCGCACGCCCGAGCAGGAAGTCCCCGAGAAGGCCATGCCCTACGTCTGGGAGACCTGCATGACGATGGCAACCCAGTGGTCGTACAAGCCCGATGACAAGTACAAATCCACACGGCAGCTCATTCACCTGCTCGTCAACATCGTGGCCAAGGGCGGCAATTTCCTCGTCAACGTCGGCCCGAGCCCCGACGGCGAGTTGCCCGAGCCGGCCCTGCAACGCATGAAAGAGATCGGCGCGTGGATGCGAATCAACGGCGAGGCGATCTACGGCACCCGGCCCATCCCGCCGTACAAGGTCAACCAAGTCTGCCTGACGAAGAAAGGTGAGAAGCTCTACGCCGTCTGTCTGGCCGAAGGGGGACAGGCCACCTTACCCGAACGGATTCAAGTCCCGCCGGTCAAAGCCGCCAAGTCAGTGAAGCTGCTTGGATCGAGAGTTGCCCTCGAATGGACGGTTACGCCGGAAGGTCTGTCGGTCTCTGTCCCACAGGACGTTCGCAAGTCCCCGCCTTGCGAGCACGCTTGGGCATTCGTCATCGAGGGTGGACGCATGGAATAGGAGCCCTTCGCCCGACGCTGTGACGCGAGAAATGGAGCCGCGAACAGGTGAACCGCCTTGCCTCACGGCCGTAAGGAGTGTCCGGAGGCCCGGGAGTTCGTTTGTGTCACGGATGCGGGCTGTGACAACAACATTGACATGAACGATTGATCTGGTAGGGGATATCGGCGATGAGAGTTGGAGTTGTTGGTGCAGGACATGCGGGCGTGGAGGCCGCTCTGCGGGCGAGCGAGCTTGGCGCCCGGGTCGTGCTTTTCTCCAGCGAGCCGGTGCTTCCGTACTTCAGGCCCAAAGTGGTCGCTCTGGCCTTCGGCCAAGTGGAGCTGGCCGGCATCTGCTTGAGGCCGCAGCAGTGGTATCATGAGCACGGCATCGACCTGCGGCTGGACTCTGAAGCAACTCACATTGACGCGCACGCCAAGGCGGTCACCGCCGGAGGACGAGAAGAGACATTCGACGCCCTGGTCATCGCGACGGGGGCGGCGCCGACTCTTCTGGCTTTTGTCCAGGAGTTCCCTAACGATGTCATTCCTCTCTGGGGCGTCCGAGAGAGCCTGGCGATCCGGGACCGCCTCGGCGGCACGCGCCACCTTCTCATTCTCGGCGGCGGCATCAGCGGGGTCGAGTCGGCCTTGTACGCCCGCGAGGCCGGGCTGGACGTGACGATCGTGGAAAAGATGAACCGCGTCATGTCACAGCAATTGGGCGTGGGCGCCGCCGGGGTCCTCACGCGCCGGCTGCAAAAAGCCGGGGTCAGCGTGGTGACCGGGCGGAGCGTAGAGACGCTGTCGAAGCAGGACGGGCGCCTCGACGTGGCCCTGGATGACGGCCGCGAGCTGGTCTGCGACCTGATTCTTACGACGGTGGGGACGACGAGAAGACTCAGGCTGTTCGAGCAGGCCGGGATCAAGATCGACCGAGGGATCGTCGTGGACGAGTACCAGCAGACCTCCGTCCCCGGCGTCTTTGCCGGCGGCGACATCGTCCAACGGGACGGCGTCCGCACCGCCACCGTGGTCCGCGCCCACGAGCAAGGCCGCGGCGCCGGCGACAACGCCGTCGCTTTTATCCAGGGCCGCAAGCTGGCGTACGTCCCGGAGCCAACTTCGCCGCTTCTTTTCAAACACAAGGACGTGGAGATTCAGGCCGTCGGCCCGACGGCCGGCGACGGTCTCACGGAGAGAGTCCTCACAAACGACGGCGAAACCGTCTATCGCGCCGTCCTCCTGGAGAACAGCGATCCTTCGACGGACTCCGGCGGGACCCTGCGCGGAGTGCAGATGATCGGCAGCCATGAAGGCTTCCGGCCCCTGCTGGATTCCCTCGGCAAGCCCTGGCAGGAAGTCACACCGTGAAGAACCGCCCACGAGAGGGTGACAAGCTCTGTGCTATGCAACGGCCAGCGGATGATCGGCGGCCACGCCGGGCAGGCAGGCCGCCTGGGCGTTGGATTGGACCTGCTCGACGTTCTTGCAGCCGGGGATAACGCAGGACACCGCCGGATGCTGAAGGCACCAGGCTAAGGCCCACTGGGCCATGGGCACGCCCTCGGGAACCTCACGTTTGGCCTGCTCGGCCTGTTCCGCCAGAAAGCGTCGCTCTTGGTCACTCTGCCATACGGCCCGGACGTCCGTACTGGCGAATTGCGATTCTTTCGTGTACTTGCCGCTCAGGAACCCGCTGGCCAAAGGCACCCGCGCCAAGGCTCCCAGGTTCTGCCGCAGGCACGAGGGGAGGATTTCCTTCTCGGCGTCGTGCTCGATGCGGTTGTAGACCGTCTGGATCGTCTCGGCCCCGACCTCCGCTGCGCGGTTCACCTGCCGGATACTGGCGTTCTTCTTGCTGACGGAAATGCCCAAATGGCGGATGGTCCCGGCCTTGACCAACTCCCGCAGCATCTCCCACAGTCCCGGCGTCTCAAACATCGCGTCCGTGCCGCTGTGAAACTGGTAGAGATCGAGGTAGTCCGTACGCAGGGCCTGGAGCGACCGCTCCAACTGCTCCTGGACTTGGGCCGGCTCGAACACGCTGTCCCGTTGGAACGCCCCGTGGAACTTATGCCCGAACTTCGTGGCGAGTACCCATTTCTCGCGCCGACCCCGGATCGCCCGGCCGACAAGCTCTTCCGCCAGATGGTCGCCATAGCATTCGGCGGTGTCAATCAGGTTGACGCCCAGCTCGGCCGCCTTCGCAAGGATCGCATCCACCTCGGCTTGTTGGAAGTCCTTGCCCCACTCGCCCCCAAACTGCCACGTGCCGACCCCAATGACCGACACTCGCAGTCCTGCCTTCCCCAATCGCCGGTACTTCATGAACGTCACTCCCACCGGGCGTCCGGCCCGATCACCTGCCAAGGAATTCTGCGGCTGCTACTGGCCCTGTAGTTCAACCTCTGTGGTAGAATCTGTCAACCAAGGATTTCCCCGGTACGACCTGACAGGAGAGCGCAGAACACAAGGGAACATCAGCGACTTCAGGACGGCGATGGAAGAAGCCGTACAGAAACCGCCGAGCCTCTTTCTCGTCAATGACCAGGGTTCCTTCCGCTACCTGGTGATGGCGCCGCCGGAGAATAGTCCGTGACAGTCCTTCCTACGTTGCTGCGAAGACGTACCTGGCACCGTCGGTTCCTGAAGGACTATTTGGGTGTCTCGGTATTCTCCGTGCCGAGGCAATGGATGTTCTTCAGTCCGACGAGGAAGAGTCGGCCCTTGGCCGCCGCCGGGGAGGGGTGATTGCCGTCGCCCAGATCGTTGACGGCGAGGATCCGACACTGGGGCCCCGCCTGAACGACGTAGCTCTTGCCGGCGTTGGCGAAGAACAAACGCCCCTGGGGGTCGGCAATCGGACTGGCCCAGGCGGTGGCTATGCCTTGGAGCCGCTCGGAATACATCTCTTTGCCGGTGGCCATGTCCCAACACTGGAGGAAGCCCGGCGTGCGCAGGCGATACAGATACTTGCCGACCACGATGGGCGAGCTCAGGGCTTCGCCCCTCTGCGTGAGGGTCCAGCGCACGTGCGTGCCGGAGACGTCGCCCGAGCCGGTCGGATCGACCGCGACACCCGTACCGCCCCGGCCGTCGTCGAAGTAGATGAGGCCCTGCCCATAGGCGGGAGAGGAAGCGTCTCCTTCGCCCCGGCACCACCACAGGAGGGTCCCGTCGGCCGGATCGAGACTTTGCAGGGCATCGCCCGCCGGCTCCATCCCCGACGCCAACACCAGCATCTGGGGTTTGCGATTGACCTCGATCAACAGAGGCGTGCTGTGCCCGAACTGCATCTGCGGCAGTTTCCTCTCCCATCGTATCGCGCCGCTGGTCTTGTCGAAGGCGACGACGCGCGAGTCTTCCTTCTTGGCCATCGCGCACAGGAGAATGACGGTGTCGCCATAGAGAACCGGGCTGCTGCCCAGCGTGACGTCGAAGGAGTAGGGAACGATGGGCTGGCGCCACGCGAGGTGGCCCTGGAAGTCGATCGCGGCCAGGACCGAGGACGCGAACGCACAGTAAATGAGCTTGCCATCGGTGACCGGGGTGGCGGCGGCGTAACCTCCGCCCGGCCCACTGCGGAAATCGGTCCGCAACCACGGTCCGGGTGGCACGAGCGTATCCCAGAGCACCTTGCCATCGGACGCGCGATAACAGGTGACATGATGGTCCGGGATAACTTTCTTGCGGTCGTTCACGTCCGCCGGCCAGTTGACGGTGCAGACGATGACCGCCTGATCCCAGACGATAGGACTGGCGTGCCCCTGGCCGGGAAGCGGCGAAGCCCACAGCACGTTCTCCCGGGCCGGGCCGCCCCAGGTGAGGGGCAAATTCTCTTCCGTCGTATACCCCAGGCCGGTCGGGCCGCGGAAACCGGGCCAGTTCGCCCGGACGAGGGCGGGAGCCGTCAGAAGAATGCCTGCCAGAACCATAACCCCTAGGGCGGCCTGGTTTTCAAACAACTTGATTCCTGTCCTGAGATCTTTCGTCATGTCGCCTTCCCGGTGCATCTGGTCCGTTCCGGGGCAATCCCGGGGACCTTCCGGAATTCGTGCCTGCCGGGCCGGACTCTTTCCTGGTTGTCACGATATCACGCTGTCATTATCGCCACCCGTGGTAGGACAAGCAAGCCCCAACGCGTGCTTCTGCGGGGGCATTCCGGAGACGCCCTCCGAATCTCGGTCTCGAGTTTAGTATGATGTCACCAGAATCCCTCAGCGAGGAAGACCTGGACCTGCAATCCCTGACGGACGAAGAGTTGGACGCCGTGTGGACGGCTTGGCTCTACCAGGCTCAGAGCACCAACAACGAGGATCGGTACACCTACTCCCACGGCGTGTTCACCCACGAGCCTCCTACCGATACCCCGCCTGTTGGAGAGTAGGACGGGCGTTCCTATGACACGGATTTAGCCTGCCTGTCTTTTCTTCTTCATGCGATTTGTGCCATTCGATGTGGAGAAAATGAGTCACACGCGGCTTCGGCGAGAGCCGGTAGGGTGTGCCATGCACACCGATTTCTCCGATCCCGACAGCCGGAGGATCGATGACGGAAACGGCAGGACGCGCCTCGCCTGCCGACTACCGGCTACCGCTCTTCTCGACGCGGAGTCCCCCGGAAAATGTACCTGACACCGTCCCGTTCCGTTCCCCCCCTGCTTTCCCCCACCACCTACAGGAATAGATCGACGAAGGCTTTGGGTCGGAGCACCTGAATGCCGGCCCAGCCGGAGACGGCCAGAAGGTGCTTGTCTCCACTGACGACGATTCGAGTCTTGGCCGCCAAGGCGCAAGCCAGAAAGATGTCATCGTCACGCCATGCTTGCAGAATCCGATAGGGCGGGCCGCGGAAGAAGATCCCGGAAATCAGGACATTCGTATCGAGGACGATTCTCATCGCTGCTTCCGCACCCGGGAGACGACGGCGGAAACGCTCGAACGCGTCAACCCCGCTGCTCGGGCCTGCGTCTTCGCCTTCTTGACGAGGCGGTCGAAGTCGCCCATGGAGGGAGGCCGGACCATCTTCAAAATCACGACGTCATCCTCGCCTAGGACGATGAACTGCGTGCCCGTGTCGAGTTCAAGCCGACGGCGGATATCCTCCGGAATCACGACTTGACCCTTCGATGACATCCTGGTAGTGGATACCAATCCCATGCGGTTCTCCTTTCTGCCTATCTTACCAGTAAGATGATACCTCGACGGCCCTCGTCTGTCAAGAAGGCAGATGCGGGATTGTAAGTCTCCCTAAGGCCTTGGGGAATTCCGAGGGAATTCCGGGGACGCCTTACTTTTTTCGCACGCGGATCAAGCCTGCTGTTGCCCAAGAATGTCGGTGTGCCGAGCACGCCCTACCGGCTGACGGGCTCGGAGCCGAGTTACCCCGTCCAGCCGGTGGCCGGCGAATTCGGCGGCGGTTCCCGACCATCCGACACGACCTATTCTATCCGTAGAAACTCGCCAATAAGCCAGAATGTGAAATGTGTAGGTTTGACTCTGATTTCCCTCTCTGATTTCCCTTGACCTGATTTCCCTGGGCCCTACTGGCGAACTGTAGAAGGCGAAGACGCATCTGTATTGGCCAGTTGACCGCAGCCTGCTGCAATATCAGTCCCGTAGCTCGGCTTGACCGCAACCTTCATCCCTCTACTTTTAAGGGTCGCCGTGAAGATTGACAATCCGTTCGGATCTGGTCTACGAAACGCGCTTGGAGGAAAATGGTTGAAGGGCACTATTTGTATTTCACAGGTGAGACTCGACAGAAAGTCAGCTATCGCATGGGCATCGTCCACACTTGAATTGAACGAATCGATCAATGGTATTTCGCATATTATCTCCTCTTGAGTCATTGTTTGGAAGTGGCGGCAAGCAGACATGATGTCTGCCAAGGGGAAGAATTTGGTGGTAGGTATAAGCCTAACCCTTTTTTCGTCCGGGACAGCCGCAATCGTAACCGCAAGCCTTGGGCGTATTTTCTCAGTTGCCAGCCTTTGTATTCCCGATGCTATGCCACTTGTTGACACTATGGCGTCCTGCGCGGAACCGATGAGACCCTTTTCCACCATTCCTGCAACCGCAGAAATGACGTTTTCGTAGTTCAGGAATGGCTCACCCATGCCCATGAACAGAACACGAACAGGTCCTTTTCCATCCCCATGCTCTGCCAGCAGAAGACCTACCTCACCGATAATCTCCAAGTCAGACAAATCGCGTTCAAACCCTACCGTGCCTGTAGCACAATGCCGACATTTGTTGGGACATCCCACTTGGCATGAGATACACAGGTTAACTCCGTTTTCCTGTGGAATCCAGACGGCTTCAACGCACAAGTGATCCGTCAATTCGATCAGGTGTTTCACACTTCCATCTTTGGATATCCCAGACCGCTTACTCCACATAGCTGCATCTACCTTTCTTTGTACAACGCAAAGGGCTCACTTCGCCACCTCAGATGACCTCGATGGCAGGACGCCAGTATCCAGAGCGGACCAGAGCAGTCCTATCGCATTATGCATCGCGCATTGCCGAAACCCACCATCGACAACTGCATCGAGCTTTTCCTTTCGCTCATCTCCGAAGTCACTGATGCCCCTGAGTACAAGAGATTTCTGTGATCCTACGTTATCGGCTACTGCTGCCAAGATCCCACCCGATTCCATTTCTATCGCAAGGTATTTCCGGTCTCGGTGTGTTTTCAGGTATTTAGTAAAGGCTTCCGCGGCACCGACAGTGGGACCACAGGCCACATGTCCCTTAAGCATCTGTACTTGCTTTCGGAGAAGCCCGCCTGCAATCAGCTCTGCAATCACCTGTCTATCGATTGTAGACTGTAATCTCCGTCGGCAATCTTGCCTCCAGTTCTTGAAGACCAGCGGTTGAGCGAACTCAAGATGCTGCAATTGGTTTACCAGCGTTTCACTGCAACGATAGGGATCACCGGCCAGGTCCAGGCGAAAGCCTGAGCCGCTGTCATCTGGCACTGCTTTTGACTCCTCAATGTAGCTGTCCACTACCGTGCCCACCACAACATCGCCAATGCGTGCATCGCCAAGACCGCCAGCAATGCCCACGACTGCCACGGTCAAAGGGTTATACACATCTATTAGTCTTTGTGCGACCAAGGCGGCACGCTTCTCTCCCATGCGTCCAACGAACGTTGCGACACACAGATACTTCTGCGTATGACTGTCTCTGCGTCGCTCGAAACAATAGAAAGACCGTTGGGACTTAGCATCTTTATGTGTCTCGCACGTGTCCGCGATATGTGCATATAGCTCGCGAAATTCTTCCTTCAATGCAACAACTATAGCTACGTCACACTGCATTTGCGAGTCTCCATGCCTTATAGGCGGCCACAATCCGCAAGAAGTGACGCCACAAAAGCGACCATGCCTCGATACCCGTGAAGAAATCTTCTTCGTTGGAATTGCCATGCAGCGCGTCTGGAGGTCCAGAATCACCTCGTGCATGCAGATTCCATGATGTAGGAGACTTCGGTCACCACCTGCTGCTCTCGCGACAATTCCTTTGACCTCCGCTGGAGCCACAACTGACATACAAACTAACTCATACCATTCCCGGAAGATCAGAAACGGGAGCGCACACGATCCATATCGGAAATCTAAGAACGCGTCTTCCTCCATAGCGTCCACATGGCTTTGAATCCCCAGAAGATTGAGCACATCCCAGAATAGGGCCAATAAATAATACGTGCTGTGGGCCGACCGCCAACATCGCGGATACCAGCGACGAAAGATAGTACACGCATAAGACTGATAGGCGCACTCAGCTTCAGCAAAGTACAATTCCAGGAGCCGATCCCGCAGAAGCCGCTGTACTTGCCGTATCTTCGGCGATCCTTCACTTCCTGCCAATAGGTCATAGAGTAGTGGGAAACCCTCTGCTTGTCTGCGCCGCACAAAGCGGTCGAACCATTTCGCGATGGGCCGAAGCCGAATCGAGGTGTTTCTCTCAGTGCCTATGAGAGTGATTGTATTTCCTAGTGTCCCAAGTGTGTGGAGATCATCAAAGTCCTCAGTGAGACGTCTTTCGACTTCCGTTGTCATCGAGGTAAACCGGACACCGGTGGGCTCGGGAAACCGAGATAACAGTTTCTGAACTGCGTCATCTTGGTATCCCACCAGAAGGTGTTCAGGATAGTCCTTGTATGCTGTGAGACGTTGTGCAATAGTCTCGTTGAACCCTACCCCTGTCTTACCTGCAAACACCATACGACTGTCCGCGAACAACGCACGATAACGGAGTGCTACAGACCTACTGAATTTCGCATAATATAGTGACAGATTTTTCGCATAATATATTGACACCAGCGTTTCGTTCTCGTAGGCTGTCCGCATGGACAGAAAAGGACGAACACGAAGGGACTTCGACGAGTTGGAGAACCGCCGAAAG
>JAPLMX010000247.1 GCA_026386805.1 Phycisphaerae bacterium
TGGGTACGTCCCTCGCAACTCCATCACCCCGCCGCCCCGCAAGGTCAGGTCACCCTCCACCTCCAGCCGGGCCAAGAGCGACTCCCCGGGGATCCAACTGCCCTCCAACGCCATCGTCCCGGCGTTCTCGATCACCGCCCCGTCCGCCATCGTCAGCGTGGCCCCACCGCTCACCACCACCTGGCCGCCCACGGCGTTGGTCAGCGGCCCGCTGAGCCGGTTATCGCCGCCCAGCACCTGGACGGCTCCGCCGCCCAAGTTGCCCACCGCACCGCCCAGGATGGAGCCGTTATACAACAGCAGTTGACCCGGACCCCAGAGGGTTACCGGAGCCCCGTCGATCTCGCTGCCATAGACGAAAATCTGCCCCGTACCTTCCGCCTGGACCGTGCCTCCAGTGGCCGTGGCACTGCTGAAAAAGACCGTCGAACCATCCTGCGCCTCCATCAGCGCGCCGCTGTTGGTGAACGTGCCGTCCCTCAATTCCAGCGTCCCGCCGTCGACCGCCCGCAGCGTTCCCGTGTTCACCATCCCGCCCGTGCCGGCGTAGATCGTCAAGGCGGCGGCCGCCTTATCCGCCTCGACCACCCCGTGGAGCGACTCCCCGGGGATCCAACTGCCCTCCAACGCCATCGTCCCGGCGTTCTCGATCACCGCCCCATCCGCCATCGTCAGCGTGGCCCCACCCTGAACGCGCAGAGATCCGTCAGACAATATCCGGAGATTGCCATTCAGCGTGGCGGGACCAATAACCGAGACGACCCCGCTCGGGATAACATGTGTTCCCTCCCCTGTTAAGACAGCGTTATCGGCGAGGGAATAGGCGTTCGTATAGAATATGCTGCTATCCCATGTCGTCCTTTAGACACCCCTGCCGGTTCCGCCTCCTGTAAGTTCCACTACTCCTCCCTGAACGTCGAGTGTCCCAGAGTTGTTGAATGGTACATCAAAGGTCCACAAACCTAATCCCACTTTCCGGATGGTTCCTGAATTATTGACAGCCTCGTCGATTGTCAGATAATGCTCATTATCAATGAAAAGAGATGAGTTCACACCAATATTGAGTGAGCGAACCTTGGCATCCTGGTCCAACACGACATTGCGTCCGCCGTCAATAGTAACCACGAATTCGACGCGAGTGCCGATGTTGACAGTCGCGGGCACTCCGAACTCTTGCAGCGGAATCGGAATGGAAACTTGGGTTTCAGTAGGCCCCATCGCCATGAAGTTCTGAAAAGGGATCGTCGTACTGAAATCGCCCAGATTCGTCGTGATAAGGTTGACATGGCCCGGATCGGTCACGAAGTCATAGACTTCTTTGACCCTTTGATAGGGGATAATCGCGTCGTTCCAGTTCGTCGGGACGCTCCAGCAGAGGGTCTGGTTGGTCGGGCCGATGCAATCCACGGGGAGCACAACCGTCCCGACGGTAGCCGTTACGTCCGCGCCGAAGAAGTTCAGGCCCACATCGAGCCAGTTCCAGTTTTCATGCACGACACCATAGGGTCCGGGTGTTTGCTGGCCCGACGCCAACTCACTGAACGGCAATCCTCCCCCGAAAAGTGTACATGCGACGATACAGATGCTCTGAAGACCCCTTCGCCCGCACACCGACCCAACGTGATGACTCCTCCGAACCATTTGCTCCTCCCTCACGGACTCTCCGTGACACATAGGAGACGCCCTCACCCGAAAATGAATCACGGGGGCTCCATAGGCGTTCCGCTCTGTTACCAAACCGAGGCCAACGAACGTGTTCCCACGTCCGGGGCCTCACAGTTAATTCGCTACACCGTCGTCAATGATGCTCTTCCAAGTAGGCAAGACTATATTATGGCGGAAGTCGGGGACGCGGGCAAGCCCAAAATAGCCTTCCGGCTATTTTGTTACCGGACGATGACGGGAGGAGGGAGAGACACTCAGAATGTGCCGGGGGCCTGAGCGCAAACGCGACTCCGTGCTTGCACGACCGCTCACACTGGGCGGGCCACTTTGCTCTTGAGACCGGCCGGTAGCCTACCCCTTTTCCGCTTCCTGCAATTCCGGCTCGATCCATGTATCCCACCAGCGGTCGAAGGACGTTCGGAGTACCGCCTTCAGGCGGGAAGACAAGTCCGACCCGCGTAAACGCGGAACTCCAAACGGACGTAACGAGCCATAGGCCGAACCCCGACAGGCTCTCGAGCCACACCGCCTGCCGCTTGCGTTCGCGGATCGTCGCTATCGCTTGCTTGCATCGACAGATCAACTACCGATTCTGGCGGGTACGAATACGGGCCAGGGGCAGGAAGCGCTGGAAGCCCATCGCGGACGGCGTACCCTGGGAAGTAGCGGCGAAGCTCCGGCGTGAGTACACGCGACTCTGCCTGGCCGATCCGCAGGAATCCGTGCGGACGGGCCTCAGGGAGTGTTTGAAAAGTAGCACGGGCATCCTGCCCGTGGAAAAGCAGTGCCAAAGCTTGCCCTGAGCGAAGCCGAAGGGATGGCCCTGCGATTGGGCCCTCAAACGCGAAAGGATGCGTTTGGGAACCCCACTCATGGGCAAGCCTGCCCTGAGCCCCGAGAACGGGATGCCCATGCTACGGTAAACCGACTTCTCACACACCCTCTCAGGGACGCGCGTCGAGAACCTGAGAGGCGAGGCGGTGGATGTAGTGGTAGAGCGGGGCGGCCAGGCCGAAGTGGGCCATGAGTTGGTCAGCGAACGCCGGCGACAGGATCGCATCGTCAATCTTCCGGTTGCAGGTCAGGTAGAAGCTCTTGTGCTGATACCAGGTGCGGATCGGCTCGGGCTTGTCCTGGCCGAGGGGACGCTTGTACGTCTCGCCCTCCAGGGTGAATACATCCTGCTTGGGGAACCAGGCGACGGCCTTGAGGAAGGACTTGGGGTCCTCGTCGATCTGCTGCCGGAAGCGGGCCATCAGGTCCGGGGCGGCGTCGTAGAAGCCCAGGCCGTAGCGATACCACGTCGGGTTGATCTCCAGGAAATAGCCCGGGACATAACGGGCCCAATCCTTGGCGGAGCGTTTGAACGTGATCCATACACAGTCGCGGAAGGGCGATTTGTCCTTTGAGAACCGCGTGTCGCGGTAGATCCGGGAGATCGTTTTGCCCACGGCGGGGGCGACTTCGAACGACAGGTCGATCCCCAGCATGGAGTCCGCCATGTCGTTCACGAGGTCCCGCAGAGGCGTCAGCACGTGCTGCTCATAGTCGGCTCGATGGGCCTCGAACCACGTCTTGTCGTTGTGACGTCCGAGGTCCCGCAGGAACGTGAACATCTGGCGTGAGAACCCTTCGAAATGCCGCTCGGATTTCGTTGCCATGCGAGGATCACGCGGATTTTATCTTCTCGGCCGGGCGGCTCTCGCTCTTTTCGGCGGAGGGGGTCGTTGTGCTCTCGGTCTTCGTTTCCTTCTTCTCGCCGGTCTTTGCCTTGGCGCCGCCGGCTTCCGATTTGGCGGCGCTCTTATAGCCGTCGCTGCGATAATCCGTGCAGTAGAACCCGGAGCCTTTGAAGATGATCGCGGCCCCGCTCCCGATCAAACGCCGGAGCGTCCTTTGGCCGCAGGCGGGGCACTCGCGCAGCGACTTGGCCTTGATGCCCTGAAAAGCATCGAATTCATGATGACAACTCTGACAGACATACGCATAAGTCGGCATAGGTGTTACTCCGTGCTACGATCGGAAATCCGAAATTCGAATCTCGACAACTCCGCCGCAGGCGGACGCCTGTTGCCCGGTGTCGTTCCGGCAATTCGAGACAAATCCCAAACCCAAAATGCCAATGACCAAAACACTAGGCGGGCTTCGCCTCGTTTTGGATCTGAGGTTCTTGAACACTTGTATTTGTTTCGAGATTCGGATTTCGAGCTTCGGATTTTCCCGCCTCGGGCGGGGCCTGAACCTTGTTGATCGCCACGCGGCTGGGCCGGATCACCCGGCCGCTGAGCGTGTAACCCTTTTGGAACTCCTCCAGGACGACGTCGTCCTCCTGGTCCGGCTCCGACCGCCGGAGCATGGCTTCGTGCCGCCCGGGGTCGAATTTCTCGTTCACCGTCTCCATCGGCTCGACGCCGTGCGATTTGAGGATCGTGAGCATCTGGTCGTGGATGATCTGGACGCCCTTGATGACGGCCTCCGCGTTCTGCGCCGTCCGGGCTTCCCGCAACGTGCGGTCGAAATTGTCCAAGACCGGCAGAAAGGACCGGAGGAACCGCTCCTTCTCGTACGCCACGCTATCGGCGATATTCTTCGGCACGCGCTTCTGGAAATTGGCGTAGTCGGCGTAAACCCGCTGGAGCCGGTCGAACACCTCATCCTTGGCTTTCCGCACGCTCTCCAGGTCCTGCCGGAGCTTTTCCAGCTCGTCGGTGGGAGCTTCGGCGGACTCGCTCTGGTTCCGTTCCTGTTCCTCGCTGGGTTTTGTCGTTTTCTCGTCCATAATCAGCTACCAAGGGACTTCTGGAAAAGGGAGAGTAAGGCCTACTCTCCCTTTTCCAGACGTTCAATTGCCGAGATGCCGTTTCAGTCTCTCGAAGAAGCTGCTCGACTTCGGCGAGACGTTCTTGTTTTCGGTTTGCGCAAACTCCCTAAGCAATTCTCCCTGCTTCGTATTCAAGTTCGTCGGGGTCTCGATCGTGACCTGGACGAGCTCATCGCCGGCCCGGCCGGTCCGCACGTCAGGCAGCCCCTGCCCGCGAATGCGAAAGAGGCTGCCGTACTGCGTTCCCGGCGGAATCTTGAGCTGCCGGGTCCCATCCAGGCTGGGGACCTCGATGCCGGCCCCGAGAGCGGCCTGGGTGAAACTGATGGGAACTACGGCGATCAGGTCGTTGCCGTCGCGCTCCAGGAACTCGTGCGGCTTGATTCGCACGTAGACGTACAGATCGCCGTTCGGCCCGCTGTCGTGGCCGGGCTCACCCTCGCCGGCGACACGAATGCCTTGGCCTTCATGCACGCCCGGCGGGATCTTGATCGTGACCGTGCGTTTCTTGGGCACGCGTCCGTTGCCCCGGCACGTGGGGCAGGGGTTCTTGACGATTTGCCCGGTCCCGTGACACTGCGGGCAGGTCGAGACCATCTGGAAGAACCCGCCGCCTTTCGCCACTTGGCCGCTGCCGCCGCAGAGCGGGCAGCGCGTGGGCTGCGTCCCCGGCGCGGCGCCGGTGCCCTTGCATTCGGGGCATCGATCCTGCCGGGTGAACTCGATCGTCTTCTCCGTGCCGTGCGCGACTTCATCCAGCGTCAGCTCGACGCCGGTTTCCAGGTCGTAGCCGCGGACCGGCCCGCCCCGTCGGCCGCCGCCGCCAAAGACGCTGGCGAAGAAATCTTCGAAGCCGAACATGCTGGAGATGTCTTCGACGTTCATCCGGGAGAAGTCGTGCATGCCGATGCCGCGGAGCCCTTCGTGGCCGTATTGATCGTACTGCTTACGCTTGTCCAGATCGCTCAGGACCTCGTAGGCCTCGGCGCACTCCTTGAACTTGGCCTCGGCCTCTTTGTTCCCTGGGTTCTTGTCCGGATGGTGCTTGATTGCCATCCGTCGATACGCACGCTTGATCTCTTCGGGCGAGGCGCTCTTCTCCACACCCAGAGCTTGATAATAATCCTGCTTGGCCATCTTCGCGTTTGTTTCAATCCACACCCGCATGAGGCGGGTAACGAGTTAACCACAGAGGACACAGAGATCACCGAGAAGATCGAAGGTAAGAAGGTAAGAAATAGCTCCTACCTTCTCACTTTCATTCTCTCTTCCCGGACTCTGTGCCCTCTGTGGCAAGAGACTCCTAAACGGTCGGCTATCGGACGGAGCCGTGAATCGGCTCTTCCTCTTTACCTTCTTTCAACTCGGTGACCAGCACGTTGGTCGTCAGCATCAGGCCGGCCACGGAAGCGGCCATCTCCAAGGCGGTGCGCGCCACCTTGGCCGGATCGACGATCCCGGCCTTGAACATGTCTACGTACTCGCCGGTGTTGGCGTTGAAGCCGATATTCTTATTGCCGTCCAGCTTCTCGAGCAGCTCGGCGACGATGACGTCGCCCGGCTGGCCGGAGTTCTCGGCAATCTGCGCCGTGGGGGAGCGCAGGGCGTGGGCGACGATATCAAAGCCGATCTTCTCGTCGCCTTTGGCCTTGCCCCGGCCCATCTCGACCTCTTTGATGGCCCGCAGGAAGATGACGCCACCGCCGGGGACGATGCCTTCGGCCGCGGCCGCCCGCGTGGCGTGCAGGGCGTCGTCGAGCAGATCTTTGCGCTCCTTCATCTCGGTCTCGGTCGGGGCGCCCGCCTTGACGATGGCGACGCCGCCGGTCAGCTTCGCGAGGCGCTCCTGGAGCTTCTCGCGATCGTAGTCGCTGGTGGTCTTCTCGATCTGGGCGCGAATCTGGTCGCAGCGGGCCTGGATGTCCTTCTTGCGGCCCGCGCCTTCGATGATCGTCGTGTTGTCCTTCGTGATGACGATCTTCTTGGCCTGCCCCAGTTGGGAGATCTCGACGTTCTCGAGCTTGATGCCGAGGTCCTCCGTGATGACATTGCCGCCGGTCAGGATGGCGATGTCCTGGAGCATGGCCTTGCGCCGGTCGCCGAAGCCGGGGGCCTTGACCGCACAGACCTTGAGGACGCCCTGGAGCCGGTTGATGACCAGGGCGGCCAGGGCTTCGCCCTCGAGGTCCTCGGCCACGATCAGCAACGCCCGGCCCAGGTGGACGATCTGCTCGAGCAGCGGAATGAGCTCCCGCACGTTCGCGATCTTCTTCTCGTGCAGCAGGATATAGACGTCCTCGAAGGTCGCCTCCAGCGTCTCGGGATCGGTCACGAAGTACGGGGAGATGTAGCCGCGGTCGAACTGCATGCCTTCGACGAGGGTCAGCTCGTTGTCGACGCCTTTGCCTTCTTCGATCTCGATCACGCCTTCCTTGCCGACGGCGTCCATCGCATCGGCGAGAATCTTGCCGACGGAGGCGTCGTTGTTGGCGCTGATCGTGCCGACCTTGGCGATATCGTTATGGCCTTTGACCGGAACGCCGGCGTCCTTGATGAACTTGGCGGCGATCTCAGTGGCCTTGGCGATGCCCTTGTAGAGGGCCATCGGGTTGATGCCGGCGGCCACGTGCTTGAGGCCCTCCAAGTAAAGGGCCTCGGCCAGCACGATCGAGGTCGTCGTCCCGTCGCCGACCACGTCGGAGGTCTTGCTGGCGACCTCGTTGACCATTTTGGCGCCCATATTCTGGAACGGCTCGGGCAGCTCGATCTCCTTGCTGACCGACACGCCGTCCTTGGTGATCCGGGGCGAACCCCAGCTCTTGTGCAGAATCACGTTGCGGCCCGTAGGCCCGAGCGTGACCTTGACCGCGGCGGCCAGTTGCTTGAGGCCCTCCCGCAGCTCAGTCCGCGCCGTATCATCGAACATCAATTGTTTTGCCATTATTATTTCTCCACAATGCCGAGAAGATCGCCTTCTTTCACGATGACGTACTTCTGGCTGTCCATCTCGATCTCGTTGCCCATGTACTTGCCGTAGATGACCTCGTCATCCTTCTTGACGGACATGGGGGCCCGCTTACCGTCCTCCTGCATCTTGCCCGGGCCGATCCACAGGACCTTGCCGATCATCGGCTTTTCCTTGGCCGTATCCGGCAGGAAGATTCCGCCCGCGGTCTTTTCCTGGGCTTCTGACGGCTTGATTACCACTCTGTCATCCAATGGTCGCAGTTCCATACTTCGTTACTCCTTCTCCAACAAGTATTCCTGACAACAGCTCATTTGTTCTTCAGTACGAGTACGACGACGCTATCGATTGCATCCGGCGCCTTATCGGGCAGGGAGATCGTGATCTTGTCCTCGCCCGCCGTCACCGGCAGCTTCGCTTGCTTCTTGTCGGCCAGCAGATACGCCTTGTCCGCATTCGCTCCGGCCCGCGGCACTTCGAGCTTGCCGTCGGCGGGCCATTGGAACACGTGCAGATACCGTTTGTTGGCCTGGGCCGTGCAGCGGCCCCATTTCGGCCGGCCGAACGGGCTGGCTGTCGTGCCGTGAATGCTCGCGCCGTTGACGGCCATCCAGTCGCCCATTCCCTTGAGCCGGTCGAGGCTGGCCTGCGGGATCAGGCCCTCCGGCATCGGCCCGACGTTCAGCAGGAAGTTGCCGCCTTTGCTGGCGACGTCCACGAGTGTGCGGATCAGCTCCTCGGCGGACTTCCAGTGATCGTCGTAGGACTTGTAACCCCACGTGTCGTTCATGGTCATGCAGGTTTCCCAGTCCACACCGGGAAGCCCCGTCGCGGGCACCTGCTGCTCGGGCGTGCCGAAGTCGCCCGCGTATTCATCGCTCTTGTTCAAACCTTCCATGCCCTTGCGGCCTTTGCCGACGCGGTTGTTGACGAGAATCGTCGGCCGCAGGCTGCGAACGTAGGCGTACAGGGCCTTGCCCTGGGGCTCGGTCCAGTCCTTGACCCACTCACCGTCAAACCAGAGCACGCCGATGGGGCCGTAGTTCGTCAACAGCTCCGCAAGCTGTGGCTTGAGATAGTTCTCGACGTACCGGTTGAAATTCGGGTTGGACTTGCTCGTGTCGTTATAATTGGGGTAGAAGGGGGCCTGGGCGTCCGGATGGTGCCAGTCCATGATCGAGTGATAGAAGCACAGCTTGATTCCTTGCTTCTTGCAGGCCGCCGCCAGTTCCTTGAGGATGTCGCGCTGGAACGGCGTGGCGTCCATGATGTCGTAGTTGGTGACCTTCGAGTCCCACAGGCAGAAGCCGTCGTGGTGCTTGCTCGTAATGACGATGTACTTCATGCCCGCGTTCTTGGCCAGGCGGACCCACTCGTCCGCATTGAACCCGAGGGGGTTGAACTGGCCGGCGAACTTCTCGTACTCCGCGACGGGGATCTTGCCGTTGTTCATGATCCACTCGCCGATGCCGTTGACGCGCTCGCCCCTGTACGTGCCGGCGGGCACCGCGTACAGGCCCCAGTGGATGAACATGCCGAACCGGGCGTCCCGCCACCAGGCCATCCGCTCGTCTTCCGTCAACACTTTCTCCGTGGCGGGACCAGTTTTCACCGTTGCCGCCTTCTCGGCGGAGCCGGTTTTCGTCTCCTCGTTGCAGCCGGCGGCGATGTACAGGGCGGTCAACAGGCTCAGTACCACCGCCCCAACCGCAATCCAACGCTTGCATCCTGTTTTGACCATCATGGCCTCCATGAGTGACAGGGATCCGCTATCGAGCCGGGCTCACTTGCGGATCGCCTTGAATCTCCAGCACGACCACCGTGTCGATCTTGTCCGGCATCTCCGGCGGCACAGCCACCGTAACCTGTTCGGCGCCCTGTGTGACGGCACATGTCTTGTCGCTGGCGGCGAGCAGGTATGCGTTGGTGACCTTGTTCTTCAGCCCGGGCACGATGAGCTTGCCGTCGGCCGGCCAATCGAATACGTGCAGATAGAGTTTGCGGCTCTTGGCGGTGCAGCGGCCCCACGGCGTCTTGGCCAACGGGCTGGCCGTTGTGCCGTAGATGCTGTCACCGTTGACTTTCATCCACTTGCCGACTTCGCGGAGCGTGCGGACTGAGCCTTCCGGGATCGTCCCTTCGGCGGTCGGGCCGACGTTCAGCAGGTAGTTGCCGCCTTTGCCGGCGATGTCCGCCAGATTGCGGACGATCGTCTCGGGCGACTTCCAGTTCTGGTCGTTCTTGTTGTAGCCCCAGTGTCCGTTCAGGGTCATGCAGACCTCGAAGAGGTCCTTCGACGCCTGGCCCGGGATTTTCTGCTCCGGCGTGCCGTAATCGGCCGGCAGACCCAGCCGATTGTTCACTAAGCACATCGGCTGGAGCTTGTGGATTATGTCGATGATCTCCTGGGCGTGGATCAACTGGGCCATCGGCTGCTTGTTGAACGAGCCGCCGCCGTCGAACCACATGATCCCGATGGGACCGTAGTTGCTCAACAGCTCGCGGACCTGGCCCTTCATGTACTCGACGTACTTCTCCAGGTCGGCGCGCGGGTTCGGATTGCCGTGGAAGCCCCGCTGCGAGTATTTGGCCGGGAAGTCCGGGTAATGCCAGTCCGCAACGGAGTAATAGAAGCAGAACTTCAGGCCCGCCTGGTTGCAGGCCAACGCCAACTCCTTCATGGGGTCGCGCCCAAACGGCGTGGCCTGCATGATGTCGTAGTCCGTCAGCTTGCTGTCGTACATGCTAAAGCCGTCGTGGTGCTTGCTCGTGATGACCAAGTACTTCATGCCGGCGTCTTGGGCGAGCTCGACCCACTGGCTGGCGTTGAATTTGACCGGGTTGAACTGGGGCGCGAACTTCTCATACTCGGCCGACGGGATGTTCCCGGTCAGCATGATCCACTCGGCGTGGTTCTTGCCGTCTTTCCATTCGCCGGCGGGCACCGCGTAGATGCCCCAATGCACAAAGAGGCCGAATTTGCTGTCGCGGAACCATTCGGTGCGCTGGTCGTTGCTTGACGACGGCGCATCCTGCGCCGCGGCGGTGTGGAGACCTAAGCCGCTCCACACCAGCACGCTCCACGCAAGACCATGCAACCACAACCGACGTAACGTTAGGCCGTGGATCTTGTTCTGTTGCACACGGGTCATAGGCTTACTCCTCGACACGGCTTACATACCCATGTCCATGTCTTCGTCCATGCCGCCGCCGTGGCCGTGCGGGCCGCCAGGACCCATCTCGTCCCTCTTCTTGGGCTTCTCGGTGATGAGGCAGTCGGTGGTTAGGAGCAGTCCCGCAATACTGACGGCGTTCTGCAGGGCGATCCGTGTCACCTTGGCCGGATCGATCACGCCGGCTTGGACCAAGTCCTCGTAGGTGTCCGTGTCTGCGTTGTAGCCGTAGGCGCCCTGGCCCTCGGCCACCTTGTTGACGACTAAGTTGGCCGTGGCGCCGGCGTTGTAGGCGATGCAGTAGCAGGGCGTTCTCAAGGCCCTTGCCAGGATCTCGGCGCCGGTCTTCTCGTCGCCTTGCAGCTTGACCGACTTGGCGGCCTCGATGCAGCGGACCAGTGCCACGCCGCCGCCGGGGACGATGCCTTCTTCGATGGCGGCACGGGTCGCGTGCAGGGCGTCCTCGATGCGGGCCTTCTTCTCCTTCATTTCCGCCTCGGTGGCGGCTCCAACGTTGATCTGGGCGACGCCGCCGGTCAGCTTGGCGAGCCGCTCTTGGAGCTTCTCGCGGTCGTAATCGCTCGTCGTGGCTTCGATCTCATCCCTGATCTGCTTGATCCGGCCGTTGATGGCCTCTTGGCTGCCATTGCCTTCCACGATGGTAGTGTCATCGTTATTGATAGTGACCTTGCGGGCTTGGCCGAGCTGCGAAAGCGTAACCTTATCCAGCTCGATGCCGAGGTCCTTGAAGATGGGCTCGGCGCCGGTCAGCACGGAAATGTCCTGGAGCATGGCCTTGCGGCGGTCGCCGTAGCCGGGGGCCTTGACGGCCGCCACCTTCAAAATGCCCTTGAGCTTGTTGACGACCAGCGTCGCCAGGGCTTCGCTCTCCACGTCCTCCGCGATAATCAGCAGCGGTCGCTTCGCTTGGGCGGTCTTCTCCAGCAGGGGGATCAGCTTGGCCACGTTGCTGATCTTCTCCTCGTACACGAGGATCAGCGGCTTATCCAGCTCGCAGACCATCTTGTCCGGGTCAGTCACGAAGTGCGGCGACAGATACCCGCGGTCGAATTGCATGCCCTCGACGAACTCGATGGTCGTCTCGAAGCTCTTCGCTTCCTCGACGGTAATCACGCCGTCCTTCCCGACCCGCTGGAACGCCTCGGCCATGATCTTGCCGATCTCCCGGTCGTTGTTGGCCGACACGGAGGCAACGTTGATAATCTCGTTGGCCTTGGTGATATCCACCGGCTTGGCTAAGGAGGCGAGCTTGTCGGTGACGGCCTTGGCCGCCGCCTCCATGCCGCGCTTGAGGGCCATGCCGTCGGCGCCGGCCGTCAGATTCTTGTAGGCCTCCTTGAACAGGGCCTCGGTCAGCACGGTCGCGGTGGTCGTGCCGTCGCCGGCGATCTTGGAAGTCTTGCTGGCGGCTTGCTTTACGAGCTTGGCACCCAGGTTCTCGGCCCTGTCCACGAGATCGATCTCATCGGCCACGGTCACGCCGTCCTTCGTCACGGTCGGGCCGCCCCAGCTCTTATCGATCACGGCATTGCGGCCGCGCGGGCCGAGCGTCGCTTTGACCGCCGCCGCCAGTTTTTCCACTCCGGCCAGCAGCTTGGCCCGGGCTTCTACGTCAAACGCCAAATCTTTTGCTGCCATAATTGCGTGCCTCCTTAGTATTCTGCCAGCGATACAAACAGTTTCTTCAGCAATTTACGCATAAGTAATACGAATCGAGCAAAACACATACCAGACGCCCCGTCCGGCCTCTGTGAATTGAGACAATAGCCGATAAACCACGAATCCGCAAGCATTTATAGAAATTCAGAATCCCACCGCTCGTCTGTGTATTATGCCCACACACTGCCCCGAGGTGCCAATTCGGGCACCGCCGCGAAGCCCAGTACGCCAACTTGACAGCCGCACGCCATCCCTTTTCTGAGACCACAAAAGGCACAAGTATTCGTGTGATTGGTGTGATTCGCTGTTTTGGACGTTTTTTTGAACCACGAATCACACGAATTGCACGAATGGAGGTGAATTAGTTCACCAGTCTCTCATGCTCGAGTTTGGGATGATGGCCGAAGTTCACCAAGAGTCCCAGTTTCTTCCGGGTCGCTTTCAAGTAGTTGATCGCCTGGGCGCGATGGTCGTCCGCCAACAACTTGGCCGTCTTCAACTCCACGATGATCTGGCCGAAGCAGAGGAAGTCCGGCTGGTAAGTTTGGTCGAGCCGGCTGCCCTTGTAGTACAGTTCAATCTCTGGCTTCTCCCGGAACGCAATTCCCTGCGATTGGAACTCTCGTCTGAGGGCCTCCTGGTAGACCGCTTCGAGAAAGCCGCTTCCCAACTCGTTGCAGACCTCGAAGCAGGCCCCGACAATCCGGTAGCTCTCTTCTCTGAAAAGGACCTCGGTCGCCATCCGCTCACCTCCGTCTCTCATTCGTGTGATTGGTGTAATTCGTTGTTCCCAAAGAGTTTAACCACGAATGACACAAATGGCACGAATGTTCACCTGATTCGTCGTCCCCGAGTCAAGGTGTGGCGGCCCAGGACTCGATTTGGGCCTTACGGATTCTGCGGATGGTCTTCTGGGGGGCGGGGCACTTCTCCCATACCTCCTGGAATCGTCTCGATAACGACGCCTTCATGGAGCGATTCGCACGAGTCTTCCGCCGCCGGGCGGCAGGATCAACTCAACGGCAGCTTTCTTGGGAGAGGTCCATTGAGCGGTTGCGGCGTCAAAGAGTTCCAGCACGCCGGGCCCGACGAGTGATGCGCGTGCCTCGGCGGTGTAGTCCAAGTTCACCACGAGGGCGTGAGTCGGCCTTTCCGTGGCCCCAAAGAAGCCGAGCAAAAAGCCTCGCGGCGCGGCAGGCACCGAGCCGGAGTCGAGGTGGAAGGGCGCGTCGGCCGGCAGCGATTCGCAGCCGGGCTCGCGCAGGGACGTGTGATACACGCCGAGCGAGCGTCGCGACTGAAGCTCTCCCGCTACGGCGACGAACTCCCGATTGTAGGATTTCACCGCCTGATAGAGAGGTCCGGGCGTCCCGTCGAGGCTGACAAGACTGCCCTGGTGGTTCGGGTGGGCGTACACGTAGTAACTGATGCCCTGCGCGCCGTAGGCCAGCGTCGAATAGACCAAGTAGCGCAGCTCATCCGCCTTCGGAATGCGCATCGCCTCCGGCGCCCAAGTGCAGGCTTGCACGATGTTGAGGAAAGGTACCCCGGCCTCCTGTGCCGCACGTCGGATCATCGCCAGGTTCAGGAAGTACTGGTCGCTGTCGCCCTTGAGCCGGAACTGGTAGTGGTCGTAGCTGACGAGGGCGGGTTTCACCTGCTCGACGTAGCGAAGCAAGTACTCTTGGTAGGCCGTCACCACGTCGCCGTTGGTGCCGAGTTGTTGGTTGGTGGCGTAGGTCGGAAACAGGTTGATGTAGGCCAGGTGCGCCGGATCGCGCTGGCGCAGATACGCGACCAGCTTACCCAGTGCCGGGAACTGCGCTACACTGGGTTCGTCGATGAGATGATAGGAGTAAAGCGCGGGATGCTTGCGGACACGAGCGACCAGAGCGTCCAGTTGCGCGCGGCGCTGGGGATCGCCCAGTGAGGCCGGCGTGAGCAGACCGTCGGTCAGTTGGCCGCGTAGGCCGTGACGATGGGCCACGTCGAGCTCCTTTTCGCTGCCACACCAGACCAGATTGAAGCCCCCTTCGACCATCTGCTGCGCGACGGCATCGGTGAGTGACGGCCCGGCCCAGTAGGTGGCGATCGGGGTGCCCACCTGCCAGGAGACAACGGCCGCGGGCTGTGCCTCCGCCCCACCCGGCCGCGCCGGGTATAGGAACAAGAAAAGGCAAAGAAGGGGCATGAATCTCATCATGGCTCGGTAGTAGATTAGGATTCTCATGACGCCCGACTCCCAAATGCTATCAGTGGACCCCTGTGCCAAGTCGCCCGCACTGATTCCTGTGGCCGCGCTGCGAACGTATCACAGCGCCGCAGACAAAGCAACAGGGATCTCTGCGGGAGATCCGGGGACGGCACGCCCAATTCGCCGTCGGAATAAGTAAGACGTCCCCGCAAATCATCTACGCGTATCGAAAAATAGGGCCCAGCTACTGAATTTCGCATAATATAGTGACAGATTTTTCGCATAATATATTGACACCAGCGTTTCGTTCTCGTAGGCTGTCCGCATGGACAGAAAAGGACGAACACGAAGGGACTTCGACGAGTTGGAGAACCGCCGAAAGCAG
>JAPLMX010000159.1 GCA_026386805.1 Phycisphaerae bacterium
CAACCTCGGGGAGGTGGGGCAAGCGGTGGAGGATGGCATGGAGCGTGTGCAACAGAACGGACAACTCCTGTTCGGGTTCTTGGAGCACACCGGTCTTTTTTTTGAGTGACTTGTCACTGTATTATGCGAAATTCAGTAACATGGCTCTTATCCTTTCCTCGATGTTCTTGACGGGACCGGCTACGGCTAACGAGGGAACGGGCCGGGTGGATTTCTTCATGTTGGCGAGCGTTTCGACGACGGCACTACAGTAGTCTTTCGCTGGTGTGCAGAGACGAGCGATGGCCGTCTCGTCGCAGCATTTCTCTCGCTCCACGCGAATCCGCCGGTTCGCCCACCAGACAAAGGGGTGGAACCAGAAGATCGCTTGGGCAATGACTTGCAGGGAATTGACAGCAGCATCAAAGCGAACGACGTGGCTCAGCTCGTGCGCGAGGATGTTCCGCCGATGCTCACGGCTCTCGATGGTGAGGAAGCCGGGCGGAACATAGATGCTGCCTCGCACCAGACCCCACACGAACGGTTGACCCACTCCCTCGACAATCCAGATTCTCGGCAGCCTCCTGATGCCATAGGCCCGCAGCATATCCGCAGTATCGGCCTGCATATCACCCGGAAGAGGCTTTCGGCTTTTCCGCAGCCAGTAGTGGCCCCGGGACGCGCGGAGCAGGTTCATCGTCAAACAAACGCCGGCGCCAGCGATCCAGAGGCCCCCGAGCCATCCGGACACGGACATCCGGTGCTCATCAACTTGTGGTTTTTGAGCCGGAGGAGTCGATTCCTGAACTTGGACAGCGGACTGCTCAGCCAAGGCCGAGCTTGGGACGCCGAAACGGTCGACGGGCCAGTCCGGCTGTAGCAGTGCGTCAGGAATCCCGTCAAGCGCCAACGGGGGCAGAACGCGTAAGGGCACCATGTACAACGGTGGCACGAGACATTTGGCCACGACGATCAGCCAGATCAGGTGGCGGACATGCGCGCTGCGGTGTCGCAGGGCGAACGTGATCGCCGCCACGGTCACGGTCAGCACGGCGATTTGCCAGCTTTGGGCAACCAGATACCGCACAACCTCGTTCAAATAAGCGTCCATCGTCAGCATCTCCGCAATCAAGGCTCTGCTACGATTTGTCGATCAGCTTCCTCAATTCCTCAATGTCTTTGGCGTCGATGCGGCCGTCCTCGGCCAGAAACTGCATCAATGGCCTCGGATCGCCGCCGAACAGCCGGTCCACAAAATCCAGAACGGTTCGCTTGACGACCGCCTCGCGCTTCACGGCGGGGCGAAAGACGTGGGCCTTGCCTTCCATAATGTGTTTGAGGTATCCCTTCTCCTCCAACCGCCGCAGGAGGGTCTGGACGGTTTTGTAGGCCACGTTGCGATTCGCGGGCAGAGCATTGTGAATCTGCTGCACCGTCGCTTCGCCGAGTTGCCAGACCAGTCGAAGGATTTCCGTTTCCGCCGGGCTCATCGCCCGCAATTTCCCTTTGCCCATGTGTATCTCCTCTTACAGATGTCAGAGGTTATTATCCTACATCTGTAAGACGTGTCAACAAGAAAAACGTGTTCCGGGACGTTTTTTTATCGTTGCTTTCCTGGCGGTGGTTTTCCTTCCGGAAAAGGCTTGAGACGCCTCGGCGGGGGCGACGAAGATCGCAAAAGAAAACCCTCCCTGGAGGGGAGGGTTGGCGAGAGTCAACTTGGCAAGGAAAGAGGGTCTGACGCGCGGGACGTCGCTATTTCTGTGGCGCCTTCTCCTATTTGTCTGTTTTTTTGCGGGGGGAGTCCGCCGCCTTGTCGGCCGGCTCATTGTTGCCGCCGGCGTGGACCTCGGCATTCTTTTGGGCTTTCTCCCGCTGGATGGCGTCGTAGATCTCGCGCCGATGGACGGGGATGCTCTTGGGCGCCGTGATGCCCAGGCGAACCTTGTCGCCGCGCACATCGACGATCGTGATCTCCACGTCATCGCCGATCATGATCGACTCCTCTTTTTGTCTGCTGAGGACCAACATCGTTAACTCCTTTTATCGGCTGGTGTTACCCTGTTTCCTACGAAAGTGGTACTACTTTGTTCGTTTAGCCGATTCACTCACATTCCCGACCTGTGGCGGCCCCTAAAATCCTGTCCCTGACCCCACAGTTGACCGACGAGGTTTGCAGGACATCTATATTTCGGCTAATATAGGGGGGGGAAGCAGACAATTTCCGTTTTCTTTTCCCAGGGCCGGTCTGCTATGGGACGTTGGAGGCGTAAGTCTCTGCAAGACAGACACTTACAGGTAAAGGGGACGGCAAAAAAAGGGGTCTGGCGTCCGATCACACGCCGCTCTCGTGCTTTCGCCACCAGTCATAGCGGACCGCCATCCAATACCCGAGTATTGAGCCGAGCGTCCCCAGGACGACGAACTGAACCGGCAGGATCGTCAGTGCACTGTGCGGGAAGAAGGTGGCAGGCCGCGTCTCGGCAAACTGCCGGACGGCCTGGGCGTTGCCGTAAACCACTTGAGCAAAACCAGTTATGAGCACGGAACCTATGGCCGGCCAGATGTAACTGAGGTTCGTGAATTTTTTGATGAGGAACGCCGCGATGGCGAAGGCCGAGATGACGGCGAAGATGATCTGGCCGATCCGGGGCTGTGTGGCTGCAACATTATGGGACGTCGCGACATCCTGGGCAAAGACTCCTACAAAGAAGTGGGCGAGCAGGACCGTGGCTGCGACGGCGAAGCAGGCAGGCAGGAGGAAAAGGGCCTGCGATCTTTCTTCGTTCTTTCCTTCTTCGCGGGCTAGCCCGCGAAGACGCTGGGCGAACAGGACGCCCGCGAACCCGGCCGCCACGATCAGCAGCCAGTAGATGGGCTCGAAACGGAGCGAAGACACCAACGCCTCCCGCTCGGAAGGCTGGTTGGAGGCTTGAGTCAGTACGCGCATTGGGCCGGAGCGGCCGGCCCAGACCAGCAGACCAAAGGGGACCGCCAGAATGCCGATTTCCCGGCCGTGGGGCCAGGCGATGAAGTAACCGGCGAATCCCAATCCAAACGCCAAGATGAGCAGAGTCATTGTCCCAAAAGGACTTATGCTCCACGCCCGCACGGGGGACAAAGGATCGGCCGGTGCGGCCAGTGGCCAAGCCGACAGGCCGATTACGACAATGCCCAAGGCGGCGACCGCAGCTATCCTTAGCTTGTTAATCCATGTCAATTCCATACTTACATCTCCAAAGAGAACCACAAACTACCCGCGCGTGCCCTCGCTGTCAATCCTCTGGTGGTCTGTACGACAGAAGAAGACGCTTATGGATAGGTGATTTTCGTGCCGTTAACCCTGGCGAGCGGCGTCATCCGATGCTCTCGGGTCGATGTCTTGCCTGAGATGTGAAGGACACGCCCCCTTCTCACGGTCAAAGCATCCGCGACCAGAGACCGGTGGCATCGGAAGGGATTGCCCTCGGCGCACATAATGGCTACAGGTCCCAGTCTGCTAAGCTGCATGAGCTTGCGGATCGCGGAGACAAACTCCCTTGTTTGCATGTAGTCGGCAAACCCCCGAAAGCTCGCGTTCTTCCAGCCGGGGTTGAGAGAATCCTTCCTCGGCTTCCTCAAGCCGCCAAGCTCCTTGAGATGCACGTAAGCAATGTGCCTTGTCTCCAGGCTCCTTTTGAAAACATCCTCATTGAACTGCGGATTGTGCCTGGACTTCGGTATCGTCCGGATATCGACGAGCGTTGAGATCGAGTGGTCTTCCAGAACCTCTATGAAATCGTCGATCGTTCCTGTAGAATGGCCGAGGGCATGAACCACGGTTGGCATAGGGTCCCTTTTCCAGACAAGGTGATTGCACATCGAGCAACGGATGTCGGCGAGAAGGGGTTTTGGAGATCAAGATGGCGAAGATCCTGGCGGTGGTTGGGAGTCCGCGGAAGGGCGGGAACACCGAGATTCTGGTTTCGAAGATGGTCGAGGGGGCGGGTGCGGCTGGAGCACAGGTGGAAGTGATTCGCCTGGGCGAGTTGCAGATTCGCGAGTGCGATGGTTGTCACGCGTGCTGGCGGGGCCGGCCGTGCAGCAAGAAGGATGATATGCAAGGAATCTATCCGAAGATCGCTGCGAGCGAAATCATTGTCTTCGGGACGCCCGTCTATTGGTATGGGCCGACGGCGCTGATGAAGGCGTTTATCGACCGCTTCGTGTACTTCAACGGCGAGGCGAACCGGTCGATGATTCGCGGCAAGCGGGCGGCGGTGGCCGTCGTGCTGGAGGAGACGCACGAGCAGACTTGGCGGCCGGTCGTGGAATTCTTCGAGAGGAGCCTTGGGTATCTTGAGATGAAGCCGGCCGGGACGATCGTTGTGGGAGGCGTGGGGGAGAAGGGGGCGATCCTGAAGCTGCCCGAGCGGCTGGAGGAGGCCCATCGTCTGGGAATCGCGCTCGCGGGCGAGGGGCGCTAAGCATTATATGTACGCGTTGGGAATGATCTTCGCTGCACTGGCCGTCCTGGTCGTTCTGCTGCGACTCGGCGTTCGCATCGGGCTGGCGATGATGGTCTCGGCATTGGTGCTGGCGGTGCTGCTGCGGGTGACGCCGGGCGAGATGGGGGGCCGGCTGGCCGTTGAATGGGAAGAACAGCCTCTGACCGAGACGACGCCGTACCTGTTCGTATCGCTGACGGCGCTGCTTCTGTTGGTCAATGTGGTGGGCGAGGCGATGGGGCAGATCGGGCTTTCGGCCCGGCTGGTGCCGGCGATGCACGGGCTATTCCGCAGCCGGCGTGTGGCCTTGGCCGCGATCCCGTTGCTGATGGGCATGCTGCCGACGCCGGGCGGGATCATGCTGTCGGCCCCGATGGTGCGCGAGGCGGGGGACAGGATGGGCGTCGAGCGGAGCCGCTTGGCGGCGATCAACTTCTTCTTCCGGCACCAGTGGGAGCCGATCTGGCCGCTATTCCCGGCCGTGCCGCTGATCGTGGACATGCTGGGCGTGCCCGCGGGCCGGGTAATCGGATATCACATGGCACTGAGTCTCGCGGGCATTCTCGGCGGCATCGTGTTCCTGCTCTTGGCCGGCATCCCGCCGCGACGTGCCGAGCACATGTCGGCCAAAGGGAACTTCGGCTCACATGCGAAGGCTCTTCTGCACGCCCTCTGGCCGATTTTGTTCACGGGCGTGCTGTACGTGAAATGGCATGTGCCGCCGGCGCTGGGCGTGCTGCTCGCGATCTTCGGGCTGCTCCTGCTGCATCGCGTGGACGTTCGGCGGTGGGGCGGGATCTTCAAGGCCGCCAAGGAGCCGGACATGGTGCTGCTGCTGTTCGGGGCGCTGTGGTTCAAGCTGAACCTGGAGGCGAGCGGGGCGGTGGGCAGTGTCGTGGGGTTCTTCAACCAGATGCACATGCCGCCGCTGCTGGTGCTGTTCGTGCTGCCTTTTCTCGTGGGCTTCAGCACCGGGGTGACTACCCCGACGGTGGCGATCACGTATCCATTCCTGATGCCCTTCATCCGCACGCAAGACGGCATGTCGTTGGGTGCGGAGACTCTGGCGTTTGCGGGCGTGATGTTCGGACTCGCGGTCAGCCCGATTCACTTGTGTTTAGCATTGTCGGCGAGCTACTTCAACACGCCCTTGCTGCGGATTGTGATGAAGGTGCTGCCGCCGGCGCTGTGCGTCGCGGCGGCGGGATTTGTGGTCGCTCTGCTGAGTCATTAGAGGCAGCATGGGCTAAAGGGAACCCCAAACGCGAAGCATTGCGTTGGGGGACCCAAACCCATCCTACCGAATCCTGATCGAGCCGACGTTCGTGTTGAGACTCACCCGGCCTTCGCCCTTGCCGAGAGAGGCGCTGATCGAATGCTTCAGCGAGCCGGTGACGGTGATCGGGCGATCGGTCTTGATGGAGCCGACGTTCGCCCGGGCGGACAAATCAGCCGAGATTTCTTGGGGGCCGGTGAACTCGATATTGCCGACGTTGGTCGCCATCGTTGCGTTCAGAGCCGCCGGGGCATCGCCGGCATACTCGGCTCGAAGATCGCCGACGTTGCTGCGCA
Organism: Phycisphaerae bacterium; assembly: GCA_026386805.1. Taxonomy (GTDB): domain Bacteria; phylum Planctomycetota; class Phycisphaerae; order Sedimentisphaerales; family Anaerobacaceae; genus PLanc-01. Next base: position 6,039 of record JAPLMX010000159.1, read on the forward strand.
GGTCGATCTCCTCGCGTAGACCGGTACAGGCGATGGTCCCGACGTCGGCGGAGGCTTTCACCCGCTTGGTGAACCCCGTGACCCGAATGTCGCCGACGTTGGTGGTGCAGTCCAGGGCCAGATCGGCGGGGGCCGTGATGGTGAAATCCACACTGAGCTGATTGCGGCCGAGATCGGACGGCCTGATCGCCTTGATCGTGAGTGTCTGGCCCGACGGCTCGGCGACGATGCGAACCTCCTCGGCCAGTTCCTGCGCCTGTTCCTCCGTGGCGGCCCTGACCTTGATCTCGGCCGCGATGCGCACCTCGGCAACCTGGCCTGCCTCCAGCCGGATCGTGCCGACGTTCGTGGCGACGTCGAGGGCGGTGACGTTCGCCAGCGGGGCGGTCAGGTCCTCGCTCCGGCTGAACTTGGCCTTGTATGTGCCCGTGTGGATGACGCACCCGCCCAGCGTCACCGCCGCCAAGCCCGTAGCGACGGCGATTCTGACCAACGCACCTGTTCTCATGTCTAATCTCCTAAAGCACTCAGGCTCTTAGTCGCTCAGTGGACTCTATTATTGCGGCGCTTCCGCCTTTTTCAAGCCACAAGCACAAGCGATCTCGGCAATCCCGGCCCAGCCACCTTCCCTCAACTGATCCAGGCCGTGAAAATTGGCTTTGTTTGTACAGATGCACCGCCTCCGTTCTCTCGCCCAATCCCTTGCCCGACAAGCCGTCAGTTTCGATCTGTCTCCGGGCAAATTGGCTCTGTTTTGCACGATGGCCCCTGGTAGGGCGAGCGTGGGTCCCCAAACGCAATGGGCCGCGTTTGGGAGCCCCGTCCCCGCTCGCCAAATTGGCTTTGTTTGACGCGGGCGTCTTGGAATCTCGACCACAGAGACCTATAGGGCACGGAGCGACAGGCGAGCGAGCCAAAAGAAGCGAATCCGCAGATTACGCAGATTTCCGCAGATTCAAGATCAAGGCAAGCAGGAGAAAGTAAACGGGAAGGAGGCCTAACGCGGGCCATTGTCTCTCCCATTTCCCTTCTACCCTTTCTTTGAAAATCTGCGCCAATCGGCGAAATCTGCGGATGATCTCCGTGCCTCCGTGGTGAATTCTCCGTCTCTTTACCGGTCATGCCAAAGCCCTCCAAACTGACCGCTTCATGTTCACGCTTCACTACTGCCGTTCAGTAGATATCATACAGACATCACCCCGGGCCGTCAACGGAATTCAGGCAATACAGGCATTCTTTTTCTGGTCATGCCGGTGCGTCGTAAACCATTGCGGGATAGGAGCTTACGCAGATGGAACCGCAGAGGAACGCCGATAGACGCGGATAAGCTCTTGTGAGAGAGCCATGCGCAGACTACGGTGCTCTGCAAGACGGAGAATGAAGCGGTGGTTGATACCCTGTGGCCGGCAGTCTGTGGTCACGCCACGGCAAACACCATCCGCGAAGACGTGCCTGACACCGTCTGGTTCCCCTGATCTCAATCTCTGACTCCACAGGGACCCCACCGGACAGATTGACAGGCGGCTGTCCGTGTGGTATAAAGGGGTGTCTGAAACATCATCTTTATTGGAGGTACGGATCATGAAACGTCGCACGTCTCTCACCATCACCCTGTTTGCCTCCGTGACAGCTCTGGTCATGCTCGCGGGGCCGGTATCGGCTCAGCAGGCCCGCCGGGGCGGATTGTCCGGGGACTGGAACGTCAAGACCGAGTTCAACGGCCGGCAGATGGAATCGATTCTGTCGTTTTCCCGCGACCAGGACGGGAACCCGACGGGCCAATGGATCGGCTTCGGGGGCGTCAGCGCCCTGAAAGACCTCAAGTTCGAGGAGGGCAAGCTCAGCTTCACCCGCGTCAGTCAAGGCCGGGACGGCCAATCCAGCACCTCGACCTTCAAGGGGACCATCGCCGACGGTAAACTCTCCGGCACCGTCTCCAGCGAGCGCGGCGAGTCCACGCTGACCGGCGCCCGGGCGCCGCGCCTGCCCCAAGCGGCGGGCATCTGGGACCTCAAGACCAAGAGGGCCGACCGGGAATCCACGGCCACCCTCACTCTCGGCGTGGACAAAGAAGGACAACTCACGGGCCAGTGGAAGACCGAGCGGGGCGAACTCGCCCTCTCGGACATTCAATTCGCCCAGGGCAAGCTGACCTTCAAGGCCAAGAGCACCAATCCGGATCGGGCCTTCGAAGCCGCCTTCGAGGGAACGCTCCAGCGGGGCGCTCTGACCGGCACCCTAAAGTCGGAACGCGGAGAGACCACGGTCGAAGGGACGCGCCAGGGCGCCGCTCTCATCGGCACGTGGAATCTGGAGGTAGTCTCCGAACGCGGCACCCGCACGCAGCGGCTCCTCGTCAACCCCGACCTGACCGGCCTGTACGGGTCCCTGCCGATCAAGAAGATCAACTTCCAGGACGGCGCCGTGGATTTCCTGATGACGATGCAGTTCGGCGATCAGTCGTTCGAGATGAGTTTCAAGGGCAAGCTGGCGGACGCGAAGCTGACCGGGGAATTGACGACGTCCCAGGGCAGCCAGAAAGTGACGGGCACCAAGGTGGTCCGCGCCGCCCGTCGAGGCAACGGCGGATAGACGCCGCAGATCGTTCCGGGCCTGCCGGGGCCGCTCCCCGGCAGGCTCTTCTTCCGCGAGGGCTGGCGGGGGCACTTATGGCAAGGACGATTCGCGTCCTTTGCCTTGGACGAGCGCTATCTGCTGCGGGCGGCCCGGTACGTGGAACGCAATCCAGTTCGTGCCAAGTTGTGCCGCATGCCCTGGCGCTGGCGTTGGTCCAGTGCGGCCGCTCATATCGCCGGCGGCGATGATGGTCTGGTGCGCGTGGCACCCTTGCTGGAGCGGGTCAAGGATTGGCGAGAGTACCTGATGGAGCCGCTGGAGGCGAAGGAAGAGGAATTGTGGCGCCGTCACGAACGAACGGGACGGCCGCTGGGCGAGCCGGCGTTTCTGGATCGGGTCGAACGCATCCTCGGACGACTCGTGCGACCCGCCAAGCGAGGCCGCAAGCCAAAGCGACAGGAGAAATAAGTATGGTGTCCCCGGAATTCCCTGGCGCCGAGTCAGAGCCAAATGGCATTGTCCATCCGATCCCATCGCAGCAAGGGCGTCTGCGCATCGTGGGCTTATGGATGTCATTTCTGGAAGGGGTAGATCATGACTGTGAAGCGAACGCATCGACTTTCCCTCGCGGTTTGCGGACTCACGACGGTTCTCTTGTGTTTCATGAGTGCCGCGTTCGGCGCAGAGCCCGGCAGGGGCAAGATCCTTTTCGAGTACTGGTCCAACGTCGGCGGCACGGCGGTTGCTGACCTCACTTCCTATCCGGACTATCCTGAGAGTCCGTCCTTTTCCGAGTTGCGTGATGCGTTCGACAGTCACGTGGATTGGGCCGACAACTTCGGGACCCGGGTGCGCGGGTACGTGTATCCGGCGCAAACCGGCAACTACACCTTCTGGATTGCCGGCGACGATTTCTGCGAATTGTACCTGAGCACGGATGCCGATCCGGCGCACGCCAGGCAGATCGCCACGGTTCCTGGCTATACGGCCCACCGGCAGTGGACCCTCTACTGGGCGCAGCAGTCCGCCCCCATCTTCCTGAAAGCGGGTCCGAAATACTACATCGAGGCTCTCCACAAGGAATGCTACGGGGGCGACAGCGTATCCGTGGCCTGGGGCGGACCCGGCATCGGCGCCGGACCGGTGCTGCTCGACGGTGCCTACCTCTCGCCGTTTGTCCGCGAGGGACCCGCCAACGGCGAGTCCTTCGTCGTCATCGACGACATGGAAAGCTATACCGACGACACCAAGGCATCCGAGGCCATTTTCCAGACGTGGATCGATGGCTGGACCAACGGCACCGGCTCCTCAATCGGCAATCTCATCGCCCCGTTCGCCGAACAGACGTGCGTCCACGGCGGCAAACAATCCATGCCTTTCGACTATGACAACGCGAGTGCCCCCTTCTACAGCGAGACCTCGAGGGACTTCTCTCCCCTGCAGAATTGGACTGCCCAAGGCATGAGCGACCTGGTCCTGTTCGTCAAGGGCAGGGCCGCGTCCGTCGCCGAGAGCGGGGGCCCCATCACGGTCACGGCCGGCGGCACCGATATTTGGGACTACGCCGATGCGTTCCGTCTCGTCTACAGGCGTTTGACCGGCGATGGCTCGATCACGGCCCGGGTCGATAGCCTGACCCGCAGCAGCGACTGGTCGAAGGCGGGCGTGATGATCCGGGAAAGCCTCAGTGCCAGCTCCAAGCACGCCATGGTCGTAGTCACCCCGGACCACGGTGTAGCGTTCCAACGCCGGACATCGACCAATGACCTGAGCACGAATGACGACATAGCTGGGCCGACGACTCCGTACTGGGTGCGTCTGACCCGCACGGGCAATGTGTTCAAAGCCGAGCGATCGGCGGACGGCCTGAACTGGTCCGCCGTGGGCAGCAGCCAGACGATCAGCATGACGAGCGGGGTCTACACCGGCCTGGCGGTGACCAGCCACAATGCCGGCGGCTTCTGTGCTGCCGTGTTCTCCCACGTAACGACCACCCAGAACCCGACTAGTCCGTGGCAGGTGGCCGACATCGGTGCCGATCCCCAACCGGGCAATACCCCTGCCCCGATGTATGTGGCGGTTCAGGACAGCGCGGGCAGGATGAAGACGATCAAGCGCACGGACTCGAAAACGACCGTGACGCAGACGTGGCAGGAGTGGCGCATACCTCTGAGCAGCTTTACGGGTGTGGACGCGTCCAAGATCAGGAGGATGTTCATCGGCATCGGGGACCGCGAGTACCCGGCCGCCAGCGGTTCCGGCCGGATCTATGTCGATGATATCCGGTGCACCACCACCTCGAAGCAATGCAGCGTGACGATTTCCTCGACGGAGGGCGGCGACGTGTGCCTGCCGACCTCCGGCATGCTCCAGGTCATCACCCCCATATCTGATGGGACATATGAGTACGCTTGCGGAACGGAAGTCATGTTCTATGCCCAGGCCGACCACGGATACCGTTTCGTTCGCTGGACGGGAACAGTCGTGGATGCGGGCAAGATCGATCCGACATCATCCTTTGTGACGTTTACCGTCGACGGGCAGGATACCCTCATGGCCCACTTCGAGAAGGAGGCCACGGGTTCGTGCAGCGTGACGATTTCCTCAACCGCAGGGGGCGACGTATGCCTGCCGACCTCCGGCATGCTCCAGGTCATTACGCCCATCCCCGACGGAACGTACAGCTCCCCCTGCGGAACAGAGGTCCTTTACTACGCCGTGGCCGATCAAGGGTATCACTTTGTCCGCTGGACCGGGACGCTCGTGGACACGGGCAAGGTCGATTCCACATCGCCCTCTGCTAGGTTCACTCTTGACGGGCAGGACACCCTCAGGGCCCAGTTCGAGAAGGAGGCCACGGGTTCGTGCAGCGTGACAATCTCCTCGACCACCGGAGGCGCGGTATACGTGCTGGGCGGAGATGTGTGGGTGCCGCGCAGTGGGGCCCTCAAGTACCCCTGCGGTACGCGTGTATCAGTCTCGCCGAGACCTTATGCCGGCTACTACTTCGTGAACTGGACCGGAACAGCCGTGACGGCCGGCAAGGTGGCAGATCCCGCATCTGCCAGCACCACGGTCACCGTTGATGCGGACTGCACACTCTCAGCGAACTTCGCGCCAGGTCCGCCGCCTGGGCAATACACCTTGACCGTGTCCATATCGCCGTCTAGTGCAGGCTCCGTGACCTGTTCCCCCAGCAAGGTGACGTATGCATCCGGCGAGCAGGTCACTTTGACCGCGGTGCCGGCTTCCGGGTACAGACTCAGGAATTGGGCCGGCGCTCTCTTTGGTTCCACCACCAATCCCGCCACCCTGACGATGGACGCCAACAAGTCGGTCACGGCCGTGTTCGAGGCGGCTCAGACGCAATACACGCTGGTTACGGCGTATGGGGGCGCGGGCTCATTGACTCGCACGCCGAACAAGAGCACCTATACACCCGGTGAGCAGGTCACGTTGACGGCCACGCCCGCCGCCGGGTACCGGTTCAAGAATTGGTCGGGCGATCTGACAGGCTCGACCAATCCGGCGACGATTATTATGAACTCCAACAAATCGGTCACGGCGTATTTCGAAGCGGTCTCGATCTCCTATTCCCTGACCGTCACAATCTCGCCGCCGGTGTCGGGGGCCGTAAACTGTTCGCCAAATAAGGCGACGTACGCGCCCGGGGAGCAGGTGACTCTGACGGCGTTTCCGGCATCCGGGTGCAAGTTCAAGAACTGGTCCGGTGCTCTCTCCGGTTCCACCAATCCGGCGACCCTGACGATGGACGCCAACAAGTCAGTCACGGCTGTGTTCGAAGGCACACCAATATGGTAGGGCAGGACTTCTGGGGACAGCTTTCCGGGAAACTGGCGGGAAACTGGGGACGCACCCTATTTTAGGACAAAGCGAGAGTAGAAATGCACAATAGCCCAGCGTGCTTCGATGACCGCTCCCGCCGGACGGGCCTGACATACACCAACGGGGCCTCGGCTGCTTACAACTACGACACGGCCAGCCGGCTTTCCTATATTGACAACCAGACGGGAAATGGGCAACATAAGTATAGCTACATGTACGACAACGTGGGCAATCGCTGGAGCATGATGATCACCGATAGCGGCGGCGTGAGGACGCACGTGTAGCCGGCAACCGTAGCAGCGTCATCGACGGCAGCGGCACGTGCAGCTACACGAGCAACAATCTCAACCAGTACACCGCCGCCGGCACGACGAGCTTCCAGTACGACGACAGCGGCAATATGACCCAGGATGGCCAGTATACCTACACCTACGATCCCGAGAACCGCCTGACCCAGGTCCAGAAGCCCAACCCGCCGACCCAGCAGCTCAATTCGTTCGCCGCGTACACCAAGGGCGGCGACGCCGTCTGGGTGGCGGACGGGTCCGGCTTTGCCAAAAGCGGCAATATCGACGACGAGCAGGAGTCCTGGATGTACATCGACGTCTCGGGGCCGGGGACGGTGCAGTTCCAGTGGAAGGTCTCGTCCCAGCAATGGGACGATTGCCTCCAGGTCACTGTCGATGGGGTGAACCGGGGCGAAATCTCGGGCGAACGGAGTTGGCAGCAGGAGACCTATACCCTCACCGGCACGGGCTCCCACCGGCTCCAGTGGCGCTACTACAAGGATAGCAGCGAATACGAAGGCGACGATTGCGGGTACGTCAAGGCGGTGACCTTCACGCCGCCGGCCCTGCCGGCGCCGGACTACTTGGCCCAGGCGGTGGACTCGGAATTGGCCTTTACGACAGGCGGCCTGGGCCTCTGGTGGCGTCAGACGGGGTCGCCCTCCTACTACGACGGGGATTGCGCTCAGAGCGGCGGCACCAACGACGACGATGAGTCCTGGATGCAGACGACCGTCGCGGGGGCCGGCACGGTCACCTTCTGGTGGAAGGTCTCCTCGGAATCGGGGTGCGATTGCCTGGAGTTCTACCTCGATGGGCAGCTCCAGAGCAATCCCATCAGCGGCGAAGTCGCCTGGCAGCAGAGATCCTACCCGATTACGACCTCCGGCCCACACACGCTGCGGTGGCGCTACGTCAAGGACGGCAGTTCCTCCTTTGGGGACGATTGCGGCTGGGTGGACTGGGTGCAGTGGAGCGGCCCGCTGCCGGAGCCGGGGGCGGATGCCTGGGCGACGCTCAATTACCTCTACGACGCCGGCGGCCGCCGGATCGAGAAGCGGTGCGACGGCCGGACGATTACCAAGTACGTCTACGACGGCGACCACTGCATCGCCGAGTACGACGCCGGCAACACCCTGCGGCGTAAGTACATCTACGGCCCGTGCGTCGATGAGCCGATCTGCCTGATCGAGGCGACGCAAAGCTATGCGGGCACGTACTACTATCACTTCGACGCCCTGGGCTCCTGTGTAGCCCTGACGAACAGCAGCGGCAATACGGTCGAGGTTTACGAGTACGATGTCTATGGCCGGGTCGGCGCCAGCGACGCGAACCACCCGAACCGCTTGATGTTCACCGGCCGGGAATACGATAAGGAAACGGGCCTCTACTACTACCGCGCCCGCTACTACAATCCCCAGATCGGAAGATTCCTGCAAACGGACCCGGTTGGGTATGGGGCGGGGATGAACCTCTATGCGTACTGCGGGAGTAGCCCGACAGGTCGCACAGACCCTTCCGGCTTGTGGGCCAGTTACACCTTCGAGTGGATTACCAACGGGACACAACTTCGCGTCAACTGTTACGAGGTTGACGGCACTCTCGCCCGCGACCCTAGTTTCACGGGCTGGGCGGACTTGCTCGACTATGTCAATCACAGCGGCAAGTACGCCGCCGACAGCCGTCCAGGTGATTTTTGTGACGTGAACTTCGACCGTGCCGCCTTCATGGCGGTGCTAAACGCCGCCCTGACCGCTGATCCCAGCTACGGCATGGGTGGTTCGGGGGTGCCTGGCATCGCAGGTGCAGTAGGGACCGTTTTGGCCGGCGCGACTCCAGGGTACTCGACCGCCCCCGATGGTCTCCTTGAATACGCCCAATACGGATCCAGCGGTCCTGCCTTCCCTGCGTCGCCACCCCCAAACTGGCTTCAGAAATTAGTTGGAGCTGTCAGGGGTGCCGTCAGGGCTCTTACGGGCACCACGACCTCGGCGGTAGTCAAAGTCGGGAAATACACCTATACGGCGACCGAGGCCGAACACCTGTACCAGCGATATGGTGATGGTGGATGGTTGCGACCCTATATGAGAAGCGAGCTCTTTATTGACGAACTACTCGCAGCAGGGAGAGGGAAGGGAATTCCAGACCCGGGTGGGATTGCCGGCGCGATTCGCTACGTCGTCTCAGGTTCATACGGTGGCACTGACGGCACCTATGAAATAGTAATTGACCCAGTGACGAACACGATTTATCACTACTTGTTTACATCCAAAGTCGTACCCCAATAATGAGAGACATCGAGCATGAGGATAACGGTCACGAACGACGAGAAAATTGCGGTTGGCCAAGTTCTGTATGTGCCCGAGGATTACGCCTTCCAATTCAGACCGAAACCAGCGGGCGTGGTGACATCGCTCCTGGTCAACGATGTCGAGCTTGAAATCGATGGGAACGGCCACCTACTCAACCCGTGGGGCTATTGTCCCTATATGGGGTGGATAGCCACAGATTCGGGTCCTGATCATTTGTTGACGCTCAGACTCAAGGTGGAAGGATTGAATATTGTTCCTGGCATTTCCATGCGCGTGAACGAGGACTCTTGGGGCGTCTGGGTCAACAGACAAACAAGGTGGACCTGTATTGGGAACGCTGAGAAGCTGGATACCGTGACCTATGTGGAGTTCGCAACCGATAGTGTAGTTGCTTTGTCATCTGAAGGAGAGATACGCGCCCTCTGGTTACGCCCGGTTAGTTTGCCCGCCGGCAATGGAATAATGGGGGCTTCGCGGGTCAGCTAACCCAAGTTACGTAGTTGCGGGATTCTTTTAGGGGGGGGTCACGGGGTCACATCTTGCATTAGCAATTATTGGTTGCCACGCGGCAAGCCACCCGGTAGGATACGGGCATGGCACGACCTTTGCGAATTGACCAGGAAGATACGTGTTACCACGTGCTCAACCGCGGCAATGAGCGGCGGGCGATCTTTCGCGACGACGGGGATCGCGAGGGATTTCTGACGCGGCTGGGGGCGGCTTCGAGGGTCATCCATATAGGTTTCCTGTCAAGTAAATAAATACTGTCCCCGGACCGAAATATTCACGCGTGTAATAAATAGTCCGCGTGGCCTTTTCGGCGTTCTTCTATCTTCTCTTTTGCAGCGTGACATTAACGTACCGCAACGCTCCGGCCGCATCGTTCTTTTCCGCTCCTGCGAGTTCTCTTGGATTCATTCGTCGAGTTCGCCGGCTCACCGCCGGCGGCTCTTTCGTGCAGTCATCCATCCGGATCTAAGCCGCGCCCCCTCGGGTCGAGGACCCCAGGAGCCGGCCCCATCCCGACTTCGTCGGGACCAGAACAACGTCAGTACCGCACCCGGTTCAAGCGGCGTCCGTCCCGGGGACGAACGTGACAGCCCTGGTGACTTGCCCCTCGAAAGAGGCATTCAACCCGGTGTGACTCCGGACGCGGGCGAAAGAGAATCCGAAGGACCGCAGTCGTTTCGGCGTACGTTACAAGAGCGAGACGGCGGCCGTCCAATCAGCCCTGAGTGGTCCGAACCAACCCTACGACAAGATCGACCGCCGCCTCATCTGTTTATCCGAACACCCGCGCCAGATCGAAGGGCTCCTGCCGTTTGATCATATAATAGGCCGCCTTACTCCACTTCGCGGCCAACGCCTTGGTCGCCAGCGCCCCGTTGCGTTTGGCGACTTTGGTATCGTAGAAACTCCGGGCCGGCGGGCAGGTGCGCAGGGCATGGTGCACCGCCTCCACGAAGGCCCAGGCCAGATAGGCGTTGCCGTTCTTGCCGTTGTTCTGGCCCTTGCTCTTGCCGTTGGAGGTGTGGGTCGCCCGCACGCAGCGGCAATAGGACGTGTAATCCCCGACCGTCGCGAACCGCCCGATGTCCCCCGTCTCCAGCATGATCGTCAACGCCAGGATCACCCCCACCCCCGGCAGCGTCAACAGGCACTCGTACGCCGGCCGCAGTTGGGCGTGCTCCAGGACCTTTGCTTCGAACCGCTTGATCTTCTCGCTGAGCAGCTCGATCAGATCCAACTGCTCGGTCGTCACGAACGCCAGACAATCATGATCCCCGAGAACCTCCGCCCGCTCCTGGTCGCTGAGTCGCCGCAAAGCCCGCCACCCGAAGTTCTGTCCGGTCTGCCGCAGCGACATGTTCTGCAGACTCAGGATCATGCTCGTCCGCTGGCGGACCACGAGACTGCGGCGCCGCCGCAGGTCTCGCACCGGCCGGTCCTCCTTCGGATAGATGTAGCCGGTCGGCAGAATGCCCAAGCGCGCCAGACGGGCCAGGAAGGCGGCGTCCGTCAGATCGTCGGCGTCTTTGATCCCATCGTACTGATCGATCGCGCCGGGATTCGCCAGCACCACCGGATATTTACGATCCAGTAAGCCATCCACCAGCCAGTACCAGTTGTAGGTGGACTCGACCACCACGACCTTCAGCCGTGGGCGGAAAGGCTCCAGGGATTCCAGCACCACCGGCAACTGGTTCGGCAAACGCCGCTTGAACAGTTGCTTGTCCTCCTGATCCGTGATAACATCAGACCTCCTGACATAGCCCCTTCATGATATGACAGGTTCCGGAGCCTGAACAGCCAAGCGGAGACGGAGATGGGTGCCGGGGAACGGGACGGCCAAGCCGTCGAGTTGCTGGCACAACGCCCCGAGCGCCGCGGTGCGATGCGGGGACGACTGCGCGGCAATGGTCACGCGTAATTCCTGGTCCGTAACCTCCAGTCGGGCGGGCGATTGGAACGCCGCGTGCAGCAGGGTGCGGCCTTCCTCATCGGCCCGGGCGTAGTGGTCCTGGAGCATCCCCAGCAGTTGCGTCTCTACCTGGTAGGCGGCCATCTTGATCGTGTCCGCGATCAGCTTTTTCTCCGTCTTCAGCGCCTTGCGATCACTGGCCGGGCTCCTCGGTGGGACCTTCTTGCGCTGGCGCAGCAGCCGGTCGACTTTGGCCTCGGCCTTCTGGAGTTGTTCGCGGAGCCTGGCGTGCGCGATCTTGAATCCCCGCATCGTCGGTCGCGCGGCCTCGTCGTTGGCCGCGGCTTCTTTTCCCAATTCGCTCTGGAACCGTGCGACCTCCGCCCGTGCCTCCTGCACCCGCCGCGTGAGCCGGAGCCATTCAGGATTGCGGCGGTCGGTCGTTTCCGACACGTCTTGGGCCCCGTATTCGAGCAAGGCGTCCAGGGCAAACTCTTCGTCCATGTACTTGAAGTAATTCTCCTGACACCAACGAAAGAAGATGCGGTAGGCCACCATCACGGCGGGCAGTTCCTGACGGTTCGTGAAGATCGCCGTCTGGCGTCCGTCCTCACGCAACACGCGGACCTCCCGCATCCAGAGATACCGCTTCGTCGTCTTCTTGGCCCCGGCCAGCTTTCGTTTCTGCTTCTTCGCGACGGGCAGCCCTCCGACCCGGACCCGGGGTCGATCGCAGATCGTGTATTCGCGCCAGACTCCGTCGATCTTCTGCCGCTGGACGGCGAACCGCGTGGGAGCCAGGTTCTTCCCCTTGCCCTTACGGTACGTGATCACGTCGAACCCGGCGGCGATCAGCCGCGCAAACAGCTTCGGGCTGAAGCCGCCCCGGTCGAAGATCGCCGTCATCCGCCGCGCGTCGCCCACCAGTCGCCGCACGTCGGCCAGGATCGGTTCGAGCACCTGCGTCAAATGCGCGTTCATCTCGCTGGTCACCACCAACAGCGGTTCGCCGTCGGCCGTATGCACCCAGGTGTCGGTGGCCGCGGGCGTGACCACTTGTCGTTGGGCCTTTTTCGCCTCAAACAACGGGAATTTCCCGCGATATTCCCGCACGTGCCCATCCAGGTACAGAAACGCCACGCGCTCCTCGTCCTCGGCGATCCGCCGACGGGCCATCTCCTCCATCAACTGCTGGCCGTGTTCCATCGCTGCCAAACGTGCGAACTTGCGACGCACCGTCTTGACTTCCGGCACCCGGTCCAGGCCCAAGATCGTTCCCAGATCTTCCGGGCGGTATTCTTTGAAATGCTCGGGCCGTTTGATCCGCAACAACGCCGCGAGAAACAGCGTCACCACGATCGTCCGCAGACCGTAGAACGACGGATGCAGGGAGTGGTAGACCTTGACGAACGTCTCGATCAGCCCGTGGCGGACCAACAGCGGCACGGCCAACAGCGCCCCGGCGCGTGGCACGCACTCCGCATCGGCAAACAACGGCACCGCATCGTCCAACAACCCCACGCGGGCCAAGAACCGATCGCCACGGCGGTCGCGGGGATCGTGGTCCAAGGTGAACGACGGCGTCGCCCACGGCGCGACCGAGACGGGAGCGTCTTGCTCACACGGTTCCGACGACGGCGGGGACCCGACTCCGGCGGGCGAAGTCGTTGGGGCGGGCACCACGCCGCCGCTTTCCGGCAGGGCGGTCGAGGCGGTCGCCTCAATCCCCGGCAGACACGGCCCCGTCGCGGCCGGGTTGCGCGTCAATCCCAATCGCTTCAGGGTGCGACGGATCGTGGCCTCGTCGACTCCCAACCGCCCGGCCATCTGGCGGTTCGATTGCCCTGCCCGAAACCACCGCCGAACAAAGCCCTCTTGGCTCTTGTCCAACTCGCGACCGCGTCCGGTACGCTTCTTGGACACCAAGCCGTCGAGCCCGTGCTTGCCGTACTCCCGCTCCCAGCGGGCCTGGGTCGATACGCCATGATTCGTGCCGGTGGAAGACGACCCGGTAGCCGTCGGCATCCACGAACCACACCGAGACGTTGAGGAAGGTGCGACCGTCTGACGTGGGTTCTTCCAGAGGTAGCAACGATGGAGTGGAGGCGTGCTTATTCATATTATTAGTACGCACGCCACCTCGAAAAAGTTCGATAAAACCATTCACATATTCCGCCGCACCATCCCTCCGGAAACCCGCGAAATCTCCGGGAAACGTGCGGCTATGTCAAGAGTTGTGAA
>JAPLMX010000074.1 GCA_026386805.1 Phycisphaerae bacterium
ACCTCGGCTTGTCGTTTCCCGGCGTGAAAGAGCTGCGCGGCCTGCTTTCGGCGGTTCTCCAACTCGTCGAAGTCCCTTCGTGTTCGTCCTTTTCTGTCCATGCGGACAGCCTACGAGAACGAAACGCTGGTGTCAATATAATATGCGAAAAATCTGTCACTATATTATGCGAAATTCAGTAATTCCTTTACGTCCGGAGACTTACAGCGTGTCCCCTCAGAAAGCTTGTCAAGAGAACAGGATGTTACGACTTTGTAGTACAAACGGTACCTGACCAGCATGGCCATAATCGTGATGGCCCCATTTTCCTCAACGTCCTTCGATACCTGGACATGCCGCAAACGGTTGCCTTGGCGGCTGAGCACACGAGCATCATGTTGCATGGGCAAGAACAGACGCTTGGCCGTTCCCGGCGTCCGTCGCCGATCAGGGTTTCATCACCCGGATATCGTCGAAGTAGATGCGGCCCGTGCCGCCCGGAGTCGGCTTGCTGCGATTGCCTACGCCGAGGTAGATCTTCTTGACGGCCGCCACATTCACGCCGGTGCTGCTGATGCCGGTCAGTGGTATCCTCCATTCCGTCCATTGTACTCTGGTCACGAGGGCGGAGTCGGGGTGTGTGACGACGCCGATATGGCCCGCCTTGTCTTCGACCGCGAGGTAGAGCGGTGCCGAGGTATTGGTCGCCGAACCTTGGAGGTAGAGCACCAGGGTGTTGACGCCTTTGACCGTCCAGTCCTGCGGGGTCGTCCAATCGCGCTGGGCCTCCGAGTACCAGGGGGACTTGACGTTGTTGTAGTCCATCGGCATGGACTGGGAGCCGCTGTGGACGATCACCTGCTCGGCGAACGGAGCGGCCAGGTAGCCGACCTGCGAGCCATTGCCGTTGGTCAAACCATCAAGCCAGGTCTCGTAGAGGCGGGACCCGAGGTCATCCGTGAAGCTTTCGAAATCATCGACCAGGAGGAAGTTGGCCGTCGTGAAGCTCCAGAGGGAGCCGGTCCACAGACTGCCGGCCCCGGCGGCATTCACCTCGTCCACGCGCCAGTAGTAGGTCTTGTTCCATTCGAGCTCCCCGAGGTCGAACGTGGCCGCGCCAACGGGTTGCCGGCCTTGGTAGACGCCCGCGGTTGTCGGATCGGCGTTGGCCACGGCGTCGGCGCTGTCGCCGAAGTACACATCGTGGCCGGTCGCCTTCTGGCCGGCCGACCAGTGCAACACAACGGTTTGGGTCAGGTTCTTGGCTATATTGGCTGGGTATGGATCGACGGCCCGTAGGGGCAGTTGCAGCAGCCCTGCCGGGATGACCTGTTTGGCAATCGAGGGACTCTGCCACGAGAGGATCGCCGTGGCGGTTCCCGTGTTGTCATACCACTCCATCTGCAGGCGATAAACCTGGTTGGCGATCAGGTCCACGGTGGCGGCGTTGTCGGTGCCACTGTGGTTGGTCCAGTTGTTGATGAGCTGCCGGCCGTCGAGCCAGAGCCGCACGCCGTCGTCGCTGGTGGTCGTGAGTTGATAGGTTTCCGTGAAGGGAGCCTGGAGGTCGGCCGTCCATCGTGCGGAAACCCCGTCGCTCAGGCTGGCGGCGACTTCACCACTGCCCCAGCTATGGTTTACGGACGGCTCGGTCCGCGTCAGCACGGGACTGCCCGCCAGATCGGTGCCTTTGAAATACTCGGCCTTGACGCCGTTCTCGGGGCCAACGGTCGTGAAACTCCAGATTTGGCCGGCGTGGACCGCGCCATCAGTGTCATGCTCATTGATCCGCCAGTAGTAGGTGGTATTCTGCGCCAGCGTGCCCGGATCGTAGAGCGGCATCGTCAGATTGCCCTTGAACGTGCTCGGATCGCCGGCGGCGACGGCGGCCTTGTCCTTGCCGAGGTACAGGTCGTGCGTCATGGCGCCGACACCGCCCGTCCACGTCAAGTCCGTCTCGACCGCCACCCCGTGAAGGCCGTTCCACGGATTGGGCGCATAGGCCGTTTGGACGGCGGCCGTGAAACTCCACGTATCCCCCTTGAATTTCGTCACGCCGTCCGCAGAGATCTCATCGATCCGCCAGTAGTACGTGGCCCCCGGCGTCAGGCCGGGCTGATGGAAGTACATGGTCGTAAGAAGAGGCAACTGACCCCTGTAGTCGGCCGCACCCAAGTCCGCCGTGGCGCCGAGATAGACATCGTGGAAGGCCGCCTTGACCCCCGGCGTCCAGCGCAGCAGCGGTATCGCCATGTCCTTGGCCCCATCGGCCGGGTCCGGGCCGGCGGCCTTCGTGGAACCGTTGTCAAACACGGCGGTCAGCAGCTTGCCGCCGACCTCCGACGTGACGACGTAGCCGATATAAATGCTCTTGGGGATCCCGGTGGCAACGGTGCTGTACTGCTGCGTCCACACCTTCCCGTCCGGTGAGGAAGAGCCGGCGAACATGTCTCCGGTTCGCGAGATCTTGACCCAACAAGGCGCCGTCGTCGCCCCGGTGCTCACCTGGTCGGCCGCTCCCCCCATCGACGTCCGACCCCAGAACGTGATGCCGTGGTCCCGGGTGTCCGTATTGGCGCTGACGCCCATGAACGCATAGGGTGATTCGGGCGTGAGCAGCACGCGGATCATCACCCCGGCCATGGCCCAGTCGGCCAGGAGCGGGTCCAAGCTGGCCACCCGCACGGTTAGCTCGCCGTCGCCGGACAGGGTCTTGTAGACGAAGTAGAACTGGTCGGACGTGCCCCGGATTCCCGTGCCGTCGCCCCGGATGGTCCAGGCCTCTGCGGTCTTGTCATACTGGACGCTCCCGGCGGCGGCGGGACTGCCGATGTCCTTGCCCGTCCAGCCGGACGGCAACTGGGCGAACAGAGGGGTGATCGTGCCGATCACAAGAAGCACGGAAACCGGAATCATCAACTCTTTACGCATGGCGGGCCTCCTCGAAGAAGAGTCGAATAGCGCTCCACACTTGTGGCAAAGCTGGAAAACCTCCACAAAATGCCAAAGCAGCATCAATAGACTTGACTACCTTCTTATACCACATCCGCTCTTTGAATGCAAGAGCAAGACGACAGAATAAGACCGGAAACCTGGACTGGCGGTCCGCTCGGATCTGGGAGCGTCACGGATGTTGTCAACCGGCCACGATCCGGAAGCCGGCTTCGTCGGGCCAGATCTCGCGTTCGGGACGGTCTTGACCAATTCCGGCGGGGGGCCGTCGGGATCGAATTTCATCCATTCCACCCCCCAGGGACTCTGAAAGTACCCCGAGGCATGAACTTGTACTTCTCGCTGTAGTCCTCCGGGGGCAGGGGCCTGTTCGGGGGATGCCAATGTGGTGATACCGCAGACTCAATACTTCTTGCGGAACTTGGCGGTGGGGATGTTCATCAGCTTGCGGTACTTGGCGACCGTCCGGCGGGCCAGGTGGGAGATCCCTGCTTCGGCCAGCTTCTCCTTGATCTGGTCGTCGTTGAGCGGCTGGGTCTTGTCCTCCGCGTCGATGATCTGCTGGAGCTGGACGCGGATCGCTTCCCAGCTATGGGCCAGGCCGCTGGTGTCCTCGGTGCCGCCGCTGAAGAACTTGCGCAGCGGCAGGATGCCCCAGGCGCACTGCATGTACTTGCCGGAGACGGCCCGCGAGACCGTGGCCAGGTGGACGCCCACTTCCTGGGCGACCGTCGCCATCGGCAGCGGTCGCAGATACAGAGGACCTTGTTCGAAGAAATCCCGCTGGTGCCGGACGATGGTCTGGGCGACCTTCAGCAGGGTGTGCTTTCGTTGCTCGATCGCCTCGATGATCCAATGGGCCGAGCGGATGTTGTTCTGAAGGAACTTGCGCGTGTTCTCGCTCGTGTGATTGTCGTCGACCATCCGGGTGTAGAAGGGGTTGAGCCGCAGGCTCGGCAGGCTGTTGTCGGCCAGGCGGACGGAGAAATCACCCGACCCGTCGCGCGACTCGACCATCACGTCGGGCGTGATGGGAATGCTGTCGTTGCGGCCGATCTGCAGGCCCGGCGAGAGGTCCAGCTTGCTCAGTCGCTGGATGGCCCGATTGAGCCGCTCCATGTCGCAGTCCATCTTCTTGGCGATCTCGGGCAGGCGGTTCTCCAGCAGGGCGTCCATGTGGTTGGCGATCAGGCGGTACTCGAGGCTGGGCGCGTCGTTGCTCTGGGCCAACTGGATCAGCAGGCACTCCCGCAGGTCCCTGGCCCCGACGCCGGGCGGGTCCAACTGCTGTATGAGCGGCAGGGCGTCGTCCAGGTGCTTGGGCGCGAAGTCCTTCTGGTCTTTGCTGTGCAACTGCTCGAGCGGAACGCTCAGATAGCCACGGTCATCGATGTAGTCGATGATGGCGCTGCCCGCCTTTTTCACCGGCTCCTCGGCATCGACCATGGCCCATTGCTCGGTCAAGTAGTCGTGCAGAGACTGCGGCGGCGCTGCCACGTTCTTGAGGGCTTCGAGCTTGGGGTCCTTCTCCTCGCCGTCGTGGCGGCCGCGATAGGGGCCCGACTGATCGATGAAGTCCTTGAACTCGTCGTCGAGATTGTCGAGCCGCTCGAAGTCGCCGGCCTTGTTGTTGTCGGTGTCCACGACGAGAGTCTTCTCGCCGATATTATCGTCCGGGGCCGGCTCCGGCGCCGCCGCGACCTCATCCGGATTGTCGTCGTCCTCCATCTCGAGGACGGGATTGCCGTTGAGTTCCTGCTCGATCCGCTCCTGGAGGGCGAGGATGGGAAGCTGGAGGATTTCCATCGACTGGATCATGTGCGGAGCGAGCTTCATTCGCTGCTCCATCCGCATCTGTCCTGTCATTTCCAGTTTCATACCATCATTGCCTGTGCGATCCGGACCCCGTACCGTGTTCCCACCCTAACCGTATGATAGCCTCGCTATTGATTTCGTCAAGAACGCCGGGTCGCTTCAACTTTATTCGAGGGATTGCCGGCCGAGGATGGCGTCGGTCAGGATTCGGCCGCTGGCGTATTCGATGGTGCTGCCGGTCGGCAGTCCGCGCGCCAGGCGCGTGATCTTCACGCCGAGAGGTTTCAGGACCGAGCTGAGGTAGAGCGATGTGCCGTCGCCCTCCAGGTTGGGATTGGTGGCCATGATGATCTCTTGGACCGCGCCGGAGCGGAGGCGTTCCACGAGCTTGTCGATCGTCAGATCGCTCGCGTCCACTCCCTCCAAGGGGGCGATGTGTCCGCCCAGGACGTGGTACAGCCACTTGCAGGCCCCGGTCTTCTCCAAGCTGATGACGTCCTTGGGCTGCTCGACGACGCAGATCAGACTGCGGTCCCGGCGCGTGTCGGAGCAGACCTGGCACAGGTCTCCTTCGGACAGGTTGCAGCAGACCCGGCAGCGCCGGATCTTGGTCTTGACGTCTCGGATCGCGTCGGCCAGGGCCAGCGCCGATGGGGTATCGGCCTTGAGGATATGAAACGCCAGACGCTCCGCCGTCTTCGGTCCGATGCCGGGCAGTTTCCCAAATTCATCCACCAGCTTGTTCAGAGTCGCAGTATAGGCACTAGTCATAAGGAACCAGTTTCAAGTTGGAAGTGTGAAGTGTCAAGCTCCCGCTCGCCTTCAAACGTCAAACTTGACACTTCAAACTTCTTCGATTCCCGTGATGGTTGCATCGAGGCCGAGGAGAACCGTTTTGACTCCAGGATCGTTGAGAATCTCACGTCGGTTTTCGCCATTCGGCTTCTCGCGGCCGTTGGTGCTCTCGTCTTGCGGCTCGGCAATCATTTCGAACTTTATACGAACCCGCCGGCCCAGATGCTCGCTCAGGGCCGACTCAATCTGCTCGGCCCGCCCGTTGCTCTCGCACATCTCTTTTTGGATCCGGCCTTTCGCCGGAAATGCGATCGTCAGCGTGTCGCCCTTGAGTTCTCGCGGCGTGGAGCCGGCCAACAGGCTGGCTATGAGGTTGCCCAGTCTTGCCCCAATCGACCCGAGGATCTGGGGCCAGCTTTCGATCAGGTCGATGGGAGCGGAAGGGACCCTCGGCGCGACCGGCTCAGAGGTCAACTGCCACGCCTGGGGCTCAGGCTCCTCCCTGGGGGAGGGGGGCGACTCTGAAGATGCCGGAGATGCTGGGGGCGTGGGGGCTTTGGCGGCGGGCTTAGCCTCTATAGGGGCTTTTTTTTTAACGGCCGCGGGCGTACCGCCCTGGGCGCGGGACATCAGCTCGTCCACATTCATGAAGTGCTCGCTCAGGGTAAACCGCAGCAACGAAGCATCGAGCAAGGCCCGGGGGGTATCGCTGTTGCGGATCGTCCAGCGCAGCTTCTCCAAGGCGGTGATCGTGTAGATCAGCGAGGCGGCATCGAACCTCTGGGCCAGAGCGCCGGCCTTCTCCTTCTGGTCAGCCGTCAGGATCACCAGGTCCGTATCGACTCCCGCCGACCGGATCACCAGCAGATCCCGCATCGACTCGATCAGGGCGTCGACGATCTGGACCTCGCCTAACCCGCTGCAGATCAAGTCCTCAATACCCGTGAGAGTTCCGGCGGCATCGCCGTCGGCGATCCGCTCGATCAGCTTGTGGATCTTCTCCGCATTCGGCTGCCCGAGGTACTCCTCCAGAAGCTTGGCGGTCAGGGGCGTCTCGCCCGTGCTGATGAGGCGGTCCAGCAGGCTCAGCCCATCCCGCATCGAGCCGTTCGCCATGCGGGCCACGGGCAGGATCAGGTCCTCCTCGTACTCGATCTTCTCCTGCCGGAGGATCGATTTAAGCTGCCCGGCGATGACCTTGGGGCTGATATTGCTGAAGTCGAACCGCTGGCACCGTGATTGGATCGTTGCGATGACTTTGTTCGGCTCGGTTGTGGCGAAGATGAATTTCACATGCTCCGGCGGCTCTTCCAGCGTCTTGAGCAGAGCGTTAAAGGCCGCCGTGGTCAACATGTGAACTTCGTCGATGATGTAGATTTTGTAGCGGGCCCGGGCCGGACGATAAATGGCGTTCTCCCGCAGTTCCCGAATCTCATCGACGCGGTTGTTCGAGGCGCCGTCGATCTCGATCACGTCGATGTCTTCGCCGGTATTGACGGCGACGCAACTGCCGCACTTGCAGCAGGGGGTTGTCGTGGGCTGATCGAACGCGAGGCAGTTCAATGCCTTGGCAAGGATCCTTGCCATCGTAGTCTTGCCAACACCCCGCGTGCCCGTAAACAGATAGGCATGGGCGACCCGACCGGTCTTGATGGCGCTCTTGAGCGTTTTGGCGATCGGGTCCTGCCCGACGACGTCGTCAAACGTCTGCGACCGATATTTTCTTGCGAGAACGGTGTAAGCCATCGGATTTATGAATTATGAATCATGATTTATGATTTGCGACTGCTTTGAGTCGTGTGCCTTGCTGCGATGAAAATCGATTTCAATTCCTCACCTTCAGTAAGTAGCGGAGCGACCCGCTTTTTCGCCAGCAGGTCCTCATCCAGGATGAACTCCATCCAGAAGCATGACTCGTCAACTTCTTCGATTACTATGCTGAGTTTGGCGACCCAGGCGGCTCTTGACTGCGCAACGCAAGCGGCTCGATAGTTGGCGGCCGCACCGGTCGAACAGCAAATCAACTGCGACCGGATATGTCGCCCGAGCACGGTTTCGGGCAAAGCCAGGGCCAGCTTGACACACCGATGGGCAAACTGCTTGACTCTCTCCACCAACTCCCGCCGATCCACAGTCCTCCCCTCCAACCCAAATCATCATTCATAAATGATAGATCATAAATGAAAAAAGATCGGCCGGGTGACCCCACACACGGCTAAGCGTCCGCTTATGGCTGCTCGGTTCCCCGCCTGACCAGGTTCACGGGCTCGGCCTGCATGGGACCCGGCCGGTAAACAGTACCCTATTTCCGAGTCGAAAAGGCTGCCAACCACACGACAATACTATAGCACACTCTCCCTCGCATTGCCACCAGAAGATTCGCAATTCATTCGCCAGCAGGTCGTCGCCATACTGGGCCGGATCGGTTCCCTTCGCGGAGTTCGACCGAGTCCAGCCCAATCCTCAGCGAAGCCGGATCACTTCTTCTGCACGGTCACGGCGTTGGACCGCCCCAAAGGCACCGGTGTGTGCACGGATGGCCGCCCTCGGCGTTCCGCCGGCGCGCCGACCTTCAGAGGTCCGGTCCTTGTACCCGTAGGCTCGAAGGCGGTGCTCCACTTTCCGGTATCGAGGCCGCCGCAGCCGGAAGGTCAGTGAAGAACATTCCTTCGCGTGCATGGCCCGCAGGTAGCGCAGCGTGTCGCTGGTGGCCAGCAGACGCCGATAGACGAGAACCCCATAAGGGAAGGCGATCAGCCGCCACGGGAAAGGCATAGCGCGCCAGACGATGGCGCACAACCGCTTCCATCCGACGGCATCGAGAATACTCCTTTCGACGCACCGTGTCTCCTGCTCACTTTTCATCGCAGTTCCTTCCGCTTCGCAGGCCCGCAACTTCCCTGGCCTCGAAAACCGAGTTGGTCAACGCCATGAGATCGGGTCAACGGAAAGCATGCAACTGCGTCAGTGATCTCCATCGCGGCATTCACAATGCTCGGCGAAGAGGCCGTGGGCAGCTCCTCCATAGACCGTTTGCAGGCTACACGCGCCGGGACCGTCTGTCAATACGGAAAGGCAGGTTTTCCCCAATTTGTTGCCGGGTTTCCCCGGGCCCGGCGTCGAGGGAGCGGGGCTGCGGCGGGGAAATCGAGGAGCCTCTTTACACGGCGGTCCGATTTGGTAGACTTGCCGCTTCCTGGCTTTTAGGGCGTATGCATGAACGAACATATGATCGCGGGCGGGTTGGCAGCCATCGTGGTGATGGTTCTGGCGACGCCGTTCTTGTCTCACAAAGTGGAGAGGCAGCTCGAGGCGTTCCTTTTCGTCATGGGCCTTCTGGCCGTCACCATCTCCCGTCTGTGGAGCCTGGAGTTGATAGAGGAAGCCGTGAAGGAGCCGATCAAGATTACGTCCGCGGTCCTCGCCGCCGGCCTGGTCTTCCGGTGGGTCCGCTCGAAGGTCGGGGTGTGGGCGACCCGCTTCGGTGAGCGGTTCGGATTCGGCGTGCTGTTTTTCCTCATCGTGACGGGCCTGGGCTTGTTGTCCAGCTTCATCACCGCCATTATCGCCGCGTTGGTTCTGGCCGAGATCACCAGTGTGCTGCGGCTGCCTCGAAAGACGGAGGTCCGGCTGGTCATCATCGCGTGTTTCGCCATTGGTTTGGGCGCGGTCCTGACGCCGCTGGGCGAGCCGCTGTCCACCATCGCGGTCGGCAAACTCAAGGGCGAGCCGTACCACGCCGATTTCTTCTTCCTCCTGAAGCTGCTGGGCAAGTGGATCATTCCCTTGGTTCTGGGCTTGGGGGTTTTGGCGGCGCTGCTGCCGAACAAACGTGAGACGCAAGCCGCCAGCCTGACGGAGGACAAGCCCGAGCAGATCCGAGACATCGTCATCCGGGCACTGAAGGTCTACCTGTTCGTCCTGGCCCTGGTGTTCCTGGGCACCGGCTTCACGCCGATCGTGGACAAGTACCTGGCCCGTGTTTCGCCCGGCTGGCTCTATTGGATCAACATGATCTCCGCGATTCTCGACAACGCCACGTTGACGGCGGCCGAAATCACGCCGGTCATGTCTGAGGCGACCATTCGAGCGGCTCTGGCCGGCTTGTTGATTGCCGGCGGTATGCTAATTCCGGGCAACATCCCTAATATCATCTGCGCCAACAAGCTGTCCATCAGGAGCAGGGAATGGGCCATCTTCGGCGTCCCGCTCGGACTGGCGATGATGATCGGCTTCTTTGTTTTTATGTGCCTGGCGACATAGAGTTCAGGAGTAGTTATTGTGACGCGAAGGACAATACTGGCTGTGCTGGTGCTTGTGCTCGGGCTGGTGGTCGCTCTGCTGTCGAGTTGTGCCGTCGATCCTGTGACGGGAGATCAGCATTTAATGCTCTTCTCGCCGGACAAGGATATCGCGCTGGGCCGCCAGTATTCCCCCCTGGTGGAGAAGGAGCTGGGCGGCCGCATGCCGGAGCAGGGTCTCCAGAGCTATATCAACCAAGTCGGCCAGAGAATCGCGAGCTTCTGTCAGCGGCCGGACCTGTCGTATCATTTTGCCGCCCTGGAAGAAGGGGGGGCCAACGCCCTCGCCTTGCCCGGCGGCTACATCTACGTCACCAGGGACTTGCTCAAGGAGCTCAAGACGGAAGCCCAATTGGCGTCGGTACTGAGCCACGAGATCACCCACGTTGTCGCCCGTCATACGGTAGCGGCCATGAGCCGGCAGATCGGTATGACGGCACTCCTGGGGGCGGCCATCGCCGGTAGCGCCAGCGGTAGCGTGCGCGGCGATGTCCCGGCGGCGGCCAGCGTCCTCGGTAGCCTGCTGACGCTGCAGTACAGTCGGGAAGATGAAACGGAGGCTGACCTTGCCGGTCTTTCGTACATGACCCAGGCCGGCTACGATCCCAACGGCATGATCGAGACCATGCAGATCCTGGAGAAGCTCCAGACCATCCGGCCGACCGAGTTCTTCTCGACCCACCCCAACCCGGAGAGCCGAATCACCTACCTCCAGGACCGGATTGCCACGCGATATGCCTCGCTGGGGGGGCTGAAAAAGGGCGAGGAGGAGTACCGCCAGAAGGTCCTGGCCCCGCTGAGCGAGCGCAAGAAACGTTTCAACGCACAGCCGGTGGAGTCCCCCAGCGAGAAATGAAGCCGGCCCCGGTTTGCTCGGACGGCGGAGGCTTGGTCTGGGGGACGCCCCGACGGGGTCCGTTGTGCGTTAACTCCGGCAACCGGCCTGACTTGTGGCTTGGGCGTCTCCGGCGGACAGAAAGCGGTCTCCCAAGACATCTCCGGGCGGTGCCACAAGGACCGATAATTCCCTTGAACTGACACGGGCACATGTGGTAAATATAAGGATGGTAGAACTTGTGGTCTGGGTCCTCAAACGCACTGCATAGCGTTTGGGCTCTTTCCTCATTGGCAACCAGTGGTCGACCGGTACGTCGTGTACCGGTTCTTCCTTCAGTAACATCTGTAGCCGTCCGATATGGAGGAGACGTGCGTCACCGAGTCTGACATCCTGCCAGCGTGGTGGGCATTTCCGGAGAAGGTCAATGGATGTAGTCAACGTGTCAGGGCTTCTAGATGCGAGCGGTCGCATGGGGAGTCCTGTTGCAACATGCGTCTCATCTCAAGAAGGAGGCAATTATGCCTAACAAGAAGTGGATCTACCTGGTGTGCGGCATCTATGTTGCGGCGTTGCTCCTGCCGGTGATCGCCGGGGCTGCGGCGCCGAAACCGAATTATCTGTGGTGGAAATTCGATGAAGGATCGGGCACCGTCGCCAAGGATAGCTCCGGCAACAGCCGGGACGGCGCCATCACAGGGGCCACATGGAATGTACCTGGTGCGGGTGGTCTGGGATCCTGCCTGGACTTCACCGGCACGAATACGATGGTTGTCAATGCCAGTGCCGGGACAGGCCTCAACGGTCTTAGCGCCATCACCGTCTCGTTGTGGGTCAAATCCCGGGTCACAAACAGCGACAGGGGATTCATCATCGCAGAGGTCCCAGCCGACAACGACAACTTCGTCACGATGCGGTACGATGCTGCTGGCTCCAACGGTGGCGGAACCAACGTCCTGAAGATGGGCGTCACTTCGACCTCGGGCCTGCAGCAGTTGGAATCGTCCAACAACCTGCAAACTACCGAGTGGCATCATGTGGCCCTGACGTGGAAGGGCGGCGTGGGCATCAAGTTCTACAGCAACGGCGCGCTGAATACGCCCACGAATGTTCAAGCCGTGAACACGGGAACTATTTCCGGCTGCACCTCGCTGATCGTTGGGCAAGGCGGCAAGCTTACCAACGGTAATTGGAACGGGCTTATCGACGATGTGCGGATTTACGATTACGACTTGACCGCTGCCCAGGTCGCAGACCTCCTGTTGTTCACGTCGGCCGACGCGGCGTCCGCTCCCAGCCCGGCCATCAATGCGACGGATGTTCCGCGCGACACGACTCTGGGTTGGACGGCAGCGGAAACCGCCCAGAAACACGACGTGTACCTGGGGACTGACTTTGCGGACGTCAACAACGCCACTGTTGCCAAGCCCCTGAATGTGCTGGTCAGCACGGGCCAGACCGACGTGACGTTTGCGCCGCTCAGTGTCCTCCAGTACGGCAAGACGTACTACTGGCGCGTCGATGAGACCAGTGCCAGCGGCACGGTCACCAAGGGCGACGTGTGGTCCTTCACGGTCGAGCCGTATGCCTACCCGATCAAGAATATCACGGCCACGGCGTCCAGTTCTTCGGCTGGTGCGGGGCCGGAGAACACCGTCAACGGCTCGGGCCTCAACAGTCTCGATCAGCACTCCACCGAACTGAAGGACATGTGGCTCAGCGCCGGCACGCAGCCGAACTGGATTCAGTTTGCGTTCGACAAGTCGTATAAGCTCAGCGAGATGTGGGTTTGGAACTCGAACCAGTTGATCGAGGCCTTCATCGGCTTCGGCGCCAAGGACGTCCAGGTGGAGTATTCCACCGATGGCAGCACGTGGACCCAACTGGAGAACGTGCCCCAGTTCGCCCAGGGCACCGGCTCTCCCACGTACACCGCCAACACGACGGTCAATTTCGGCGGCGTCTCCGCCCAGTACGTCAAGCTGACGATCCTCGGCCAGTGGGGCGTGGTGCCTCAGAGCGGCTTGAGCGAAGTGCGGTTCTTCTACATTCCGGTGCAGGCCCGGGCGCCGCAGCCGGCGACCCAGGCGACGGGCATCGATCTTACACCGACGCTGAATTGGCGTCCGGGACGCGAGGCCGCGTCGCACACGGTCTATCTCGGCACCGATCCGAACGCGGTCGCCAACGGCGCCGTGGTGGCCACGACGGTGACCAGCCACAGTCTCAGTCCCGCGACTCTGCTGTACGGCACGACCTACTACTGGAAAGTGGATGAAGTCAACGCCGTCACGTATCCGGGCGACGTGTGGAGCTTCACCACGACGGCGTATGGCGTCGTGGATGATTTCGAGAGCTACAACGACGATGACAACCGCATCTACGACACGTGGATCGACGGTTTGACCGACGGCAAGAGCGGCTCCCAGGTGGGCTACGACGTGGCTCCGTTTGCCGAGCTGACGATTATCCACAGCGGCAAGCAGGCCATGCCTTTGAAGTACGACAACACCGCTTCGCCCTTCTTGTCCGAAGCTACGCGGACGTTCGCCCCGTCGCAGGACTGGACGGGCAACGGCGTCAAGAGCCTGTCGCTCTACTTCCAGGGGGCGGCCGGCAATACGGGTCAACTGTATCTGAAGATCAACAACACCAAGGTGGCATACAACGGCGATGCGGGCAACCTCGCGAAACCGGCGTGGATTCCTTGGAACATTGACCTGTCCACGGTGGGCGGGAGCGTGAGCAACGTGACCAAGCTGGTGATCGGCATCGAGGGTTCGGGCAGCAAGGGCATCCTGTACATTGATGACATCCGGCTCTATCCGAAGACCCCCGAGTACATCACGCCGGCCGATCCGGGCCAGACGAATCTGTTGGCGCTCTATGCCTTTGAAGGCAATGCCAACGACACGTCCGGCCACGGCTTGAACGGCACCCTCAAGCAGGGCACCTACGTCGCCTCCGGCCGGACCGGCGGCGGGTCCGCGCTGCAGGTTCAGAAGGCCGGCTACGTGGATCTCGGCAATCCGCCGGTCCTGGACTTCGCCACCGGCGACTGGGCGCTGACGGCCTGGTACAAGAACACCATGACCGGCACCGCCGATGCTGACAAGGGGACCATCATTGGCAAGGGTGGAGACAATACCGGTGGAAAACGCTATGCCTTGACCATGAGCGAGACCACTTCGGGAGTCGTCACTCTGGTCACGGATGATGATGTGACCAAATACGTGACGGACTCCAAGAGCGTGACCAACAATGACCAGTGGCATTTCGTGGTCGGCCAGAGAGTGGGCACGGTCCTGCAGATTTACATCGATGGGAATCTGGAAGGCAGCACCACGATTCCAGCGGCCTACAATCTCTCCGGCACTTCGCAACGCGATGCCTTTATTGGAGCGATAACCTATCAGCCGGACGGCACTCTGTACAAGCTGTACAACGGCCTGATCGATGAGGTGCATATCTACAACCGAGCGCTGTCGCAAGGAGAGATCCTGTTCCTCATGGGCCAGACGACACCGGTGGCCAAGCCGCTCTAAGATAGAGACTCGGCTCATGGTGTCGCGGCTGATTCTGTCATCTGTAAGGAGATGATCGCACCGGTGACACATCGTTCATCGGGAATGGAAGTATCCACCGTGGCTCCGGCTCAAATTGGGCCGGAGCCACGGCCAGTTTTTGCGTAGCATCGTTCTGCCGCGCGGCGGGCGCAGTCTGGCGCGCAGTTGGTGCCTCTTTGCTGTACTCTGGGTCTTCTGTAAAGGAGAAATGCCATGAGAAAGAGACTGGTATGTGGAATGTTCCTTGTGATGGTGACGGGATTGGGCGCCGGTACGGCCTGGGCCGGGGTCAGCTTCGCAGACCCGGCCGGCGGCTGGACATACCTCTACACCGGGGACCAGTGTCTGACGCCTTTCGCCGCATGCCTGGACGGGAAGTGGCACCATTATGACGCGGCGGCGGGCGGCTCCGACGCCTGGGATGGCTCCGCCCCCGGCCAGATGGGCGCCGCAGGGGTCAAGCCCAGTCCGGGCGGCGCCGGTGTCTTCAAGGAGGGAGACATAGGCTTCCTCCGGATTCAGGACCCCGGTGACCCCAGGGCCGCCCCGGGCGGCGGCTGGGCCGATCCGGGCAACCGTAAGATCACCTTCACGCACAATATCACCACGGAAGTGGCCAAGCCGACGACGATTCTCGACGACGGCGTTACCCTGACCTTCCGCGCCCGGATTCCGACGACGCCTCCCTTGGACCCTCTGTACCCTGCGAATGGCGGACCCAACCCCTGGGTCACCAGCGGCTACAACATCCATGACGACGGCTACGGTGCATTCGGCATCAAGCAGGGAACATCCGGCCTCGGTTGTGTCTGCTTCTCACTGGCGATGGATACGGACGAGGGCGACATTTCCGGCAATGGCCTGACGATGAACAAGAGGAACGGCACGGCCGTCACCGCCAACGTGGACTCCTATGACAGCGGCGGGACGGAAAACACCCTGACCGGATTCGATCCGACGCAATGGCACGAGTTCTGGATTCAGATCGTCAAAGACACCTCCGGCGGCGGCACGCACAGAGTCACCCTCTGGAGGGACGGCGACGTCGCGAATCCGCGGACGTTCCACGTGAGCGCGGGCACGAAGAGCGAAGACGCCGGCGGCGGCTGGAGCGGCTATCTCGTGATGAGTCTCGGCCGCACGACGATTGCTGGCTCCCAGGACGTGGATTTCTTCGGGTACAAGCCCGGTCTTCTCGCCCCGGTCGCCGCCAGGGACTTCGCACTGGCTTGGGACCCCAGTCCGGCGGACAAGAAAACGGACGTGCTGGCCGATACGATTCTGGCTTGGCAGCCCAGTGATACTGCGACCGGGCACGACGTATACTTCGGGACCGACGCCGATGCGGTGAGCAAAGCCTCCGCCGCCGAGCCGAAGGGCGTGTTGGTCAGCCGAGGCCAGAGCGGGACAACGTTCGCGCCTGCGAATCGTCTCCAGTACGGCAAGACCTACTATTGGCGCGTGGATGAGATCGGCGCAGCGCCTGCCTCGGCCGTCTCCAAGGGCGTGGTGTGGAGCTTCACGGTCGAGCCTTTCAGCGTGCCGATCACGGCGCTCACGGCCACTGCTTCCAGCGCCCAGGCCGACATGGGGCCGGAGAACACCATCAACGGATCGGGACTCAATGCCCTCGACCAGCACTCCACGGAAGCCAAGGAGATGTGGCTGGGCAGCGGCGTGCAGCCGAATTGGATTCAGTTCGCGTTCGACAAACCCTACAAGCTGGACAAGCTGCTCGTATGGAACTCCAACCAGATGATCGAGAGTTTTATCGGCTTCGGCGCCAAGAGCGTCACGGTGGAGTGCTCGACGGACGGGAGCACGTGGACCCCGGTGCCGAATGTGCCCGAATTTGCCCGGGCCACGGGCTTGGCGACCTACACCGCCAACACGACGGTCAACCTCACCGGGGTGCTCGCCCAGTACGTCAAGCTGACTATCAACAGCACCTGGGGCGGCATGCCGCAGGGCGGCTTGAGCGAGGTGCGGTTCTTCTACATCCCGGTCCAGGCCGGCCAACCCGTGCCCGCTTCCGGCGCCACGGGGGTCGATCTGGAGGCGGCGCTGAGCTGGCGCCCGGGACACGAGGCCGCCTCGCACAAGGTGTACTTCAGCACCGACGCAAATGCGGTGGCCAACGGGACGGCCCCGTCCGGCACGGCCGCCTCGCCCAGTTACCAGCCTGCGTCCCTGCAGTTTGGGACGACGTACTACTGGAAGGTGGCCGAAGTCAACGAGGCGGCGACGCCCAGCACTTGGGAAAGCGCCGTCTGGAGCTTCACGACGACGGAGTATGCGTCCATCGACGACTTCGAGAGCTACAACGACGCTGACAACCGCATCTACGATACCTGGATCGACGGTTATACCGACGGCAAGAGCAACTCGTTCGTCGGCTACCCGGTGGAGCCGTTTGCGGAGCAGACGATCCTTCATGGCGGCAAGCAGTCGATGCCGTTCGAGTACAACAACATCAAGACGCCGTACTACAGCGAGGCCGAGCGCACTTGGGACAAGGCCCAGAATTGGACCGGCAGTGGGGCCGACACGCTGGTGCTGTACTTCCAGGGTCGGCCGGTCTCGTTCCTCGAAAAATCGGCCGGCAACATTGTGATAGGCGGCGGCGGGGCGGATATCTTCGGTACGGCGGATCAGTTCCGCTTCGGCTTCAAACGTCTCACCGGCAACGGCACGATTGTGGCCCGGGTCGATAGCATTGGAAACACGGACCCGTGGGCGAAGGCCGGGGTGATGATTCGCGAGAGCCTCGAGGCCGGCTCCCGGTATGCGATCGTCTTGGCGTCGCCGGGCAACGGCGTTCGTTTCCAGGCTCGCGCCGCGACGGACACCGGTGCCACCAGCGACACGACGGTGGCCACCGCCGCGCAAACGGCTCTCAAGACGCCGGTTTGGGTCAAGTTGGAGCGGTCCGGCATGACGTTCAATGGCTACTACTCGACCGATGGGGTGAAGTGGACCCCGATGTCCTGGAACCCGCAGACCATCAACATGGTGGCCAGCCCCGTCTACATCGGTTTGGCGGTGACCAGCCACAACGCCGCAGCGCTGACGACGGCCGAGTTCTCCGGCGTCGCCATGACGGGGACTGTCACCGGGTCGTGGGAATCGCAGGCGATCGGTGTGGCGCAGCCCAGCAACACGCCGGGCCAGTTGTACGTGATGGTGCAGGACAGCGCCGGCAAGAGCAAGGTCGTGAACCATCCCGATCCTCTGGCGACCACGCTGCCAAGCTGGCAAGCGTGGCGGATTCCGCTGAGCGACTTCACCGCGGCGGGCGTCAAGATGACCAGTGTCAAGACGCTGGTGATCGGCGTGGGCGATCGGACTAATCCGAAAGCCAACGGCGCCGGCATGCTGTACATCGATGACATCGGGTACGGCCATCCGGCGTCGGCGCAGTAGTGTTCCAGCCGTCCGCCTCGGACGACGGACCGCAATGACGGATCGAATCCAGAGGCCCCGGCGAACGATCGCCGGGGCCTTTGTCTATTCTCACGTGCCCGCCCTACAGGCCGTCGGCCACGGCAGATCGATTGCAGGCCATCCCCAAGGCCTCCGGCTCCGGCCCTACGCTCGCTGGCGTCGGCGAGCCGGACTCCCACGGCCTTGTTGTTCTCCGTGAGACGATCGTAGGGGCCGCGCATCTTTGGCGGCGCCGGCGGGTTCAAGTTTTGGTGGGGTGCGGGCCGAAATAGAGCCAGGGGGTAATCGCGCCGGGGTATGTCGTCCCGGCCTTCTTCGGGGGGAGTGGTTTCAGGAGTGTCCGTCTCGTGGGGGCGTTGTTCGCTTGCGCGGTGTCTGGCAAAAGGCCTTTCGTGGAGGATTCAATGTCATGTCGCTGAACCGAATTCGACTTGGCGTGTGCTTGTTGGCACCGGTGGTTCTATCGATTGCGGGGTTGGCCGTTGCGGCCGCGACGCAGATCGACATCTCAAAGGAGGGGGTCTACCAGTCGGGTCTCTGGCGGTATGAGTGCTCCGTGAGCAGTCGCGGCTCCAAGAGCGAAGGCTATCACGGCAAACTGCTGTATAACGGCGCAGGTCCTGCCCGAGCCGGCGAACGTGAATGACTACTACCAGACGCCTTGGGGACCCATCTGCTGGGTCGGGCAACCGGTGGTTCTGTGGGGCAGCCACGGCTGGATGCCGTGTTCCCAGGGCCGCCCGCCGGCGGGGCAGGCATTGCCCGTCCCCTCGACCGAGGGCAAGTTGATCGTCTGTGCGGAGGTCCTGGCATCTGGGTCGTTGGCCACGCCGGACCGGCTTGAGAAGAGCGCCTGGGTGCTTGCCGGCCTGAAAGGATTCGGCGTCAAGGAAGGACACGTGCAGCAGGATTGGCTCCATCTGGGCAAGGAGTCTGTCACGATCCACGACACCAAACGATGGGGCACTGCCGAGATGCGGCTGACGCCGACCTCGGCGGACAAGCCTTTTGCCATCGAGATTATCGGTCGCGGGACGTTGCTGACAGCGCCTCGCAAACAAGATGGTGCCCCGGCGGATTCGGCAACGCCCGGGATCGGCCCCAAGGCGGCGCAAACGGTGGAGCTGCCAAAGCAAGCAGGCGCCACGCGGCTGGTCAAATACACGCTGGAGGGCTTGCCCTTCGATGAACGCCTGGACCTGTATCTGGCGTTTCGCGTGGAGAATCTGGGCAGGATCCTGGTCCTTGGTCCCGAGGCGAACGGCAAGAGCGTGGCCGTCAAGAACGTTGACACCGTCATGATCCGTCTGCCGGGCGACGCGGCGGCCGGCTTCATCTGGTCCGTCCAATCGGTCCAGGGCAAGGCTGTGGAGACCCTGGGCGGCGTGGAGTATGAAGACACGTCCAACCCGCTGGGGGTTGCCCTGGGCGGGACGTTCAAGACGCTCCTGCGGGTCCAGCAAAAGGGCAGAGCGACGGTCACATTGGAATGCCGCCGGTTGTCCGAAGAGGACAAATCGGCCGGCAAGTCGTTCAAGGTCAGGCTGAACGTTCAATCGGTGGCGGCGAAACCTGCGGGGGAGCAGACCGCCGAATCCGGCGCCGGCTCAGGAAAGTCTCGGAGGTGATCGTCCCATGAGCGCAGTGTTTGAGATCAGATCCATCGGAGTACTCCTTCGCGTCGCAGGTATCGCGTTATGGCTTGCTCTGGCGGGCCGCGGAGTCGCGAGCGCGGCGCCGCCGGCTCCCGGTTCGGTCCTGAACCAGTTGCAGGCCACCCAGGCGGCTGTGACCCAGATGCAGCAGAATCCGCCTTCGGTCCCGCCGGACTGGCAAAATGCGAAGGAAATCAACGAGGCCAGCCGCCGGTTCACAGCCTGGCAATATGAGATGTTCCAGCAGCAGGACGAGATTGCCAAGAAGCAGGCGAAGCTGCTCCACCAGCGCATGAAGGTCCCACCGCCGTTACCGCCCAGCGAGCCGGATCCCGAGCCTCCCATGACTCGGCTGGATATCCCGCTGCCCGTGTGGCCGGCCGACATCAATCTCAGACTGTCGATGGGCAAGCCGACAGTCTTCGTTGGCGCCGGCGCCGGGGCAGAAGTGCTTTCCTATGTCGGGGCTTCCGGCAAAATAGGAGCCGCTTATGTGGCCAAGGACAATCGCTGGGTCTTTGAGCATCCGGTGGAGGTCAAGGGGCAGTATGGCTCGGAAGAGGTGAAAGTGGCGGGAATCTACCAATTCTTCGGAGCCTCATGGCGCGATTCGAACAAGGACAGTGAAGGCGAGGGCGGCAAGAAGCCGGTCGGTGGGGAGATCGCCGTTGAGGTGCTCAACTTCAACGGCGCGTTCGGATACGACGCGGATCACGAATTCAGCATGGCGGCGGGCTACGATTTCGTGAAGACGCCCAAGCCGTGGAGCAAGCTGTTCAAGGCTTCCGACGGGGTGCAATTTCAGCTTTCGGCCCCAGTGGTCGTGCACGGCTTGACCTAGGGCGGCAAGCACGGCCTGCCCTCGGTGCTGGCCGACTATTCGGCCAAGGTCGCCAGGCTGCTGACCGAACCGGTGAACTGCCCGTACTGCGCGGCCAAAGGGGATTTGGACTGCCCGGCGTGTCACAACGTGCGAACCGTCGTCTGTCCGAAGTGCAGCGGCAAGCTGCGTTTTGCGTGCACTCGGTGCAACGGCGGGGGAGAGTTGGTCTGTCCGAACTGCCGCGGCTCGCACCAGGAATCGTGCGGCAACTGCGGCGGGACCGGCCATCTGCGGTGCTCCGCCTGTAGCGGCAGCGGCCAAGTGACCGTCTACGAGACCGAAACCAGGACTCGGCAGGAGTTCGTGCTCGACAACGTCGGCTTCGATAGCGCGGGCAACCCCGTCTACGAGCGTCACTATGAAACCCGCGAGTATACGGAGCAGGTGCCCAAGAGACAGACCTGCGGCAGTTGCGGAGGCAGCGGCCGCGGCGGTGAATGCGGCACCTGCGGCGGCGACGGGTGGGTCACCTGTCACCGCTGTAGTGGCGGCGGCACCATTCAATGCGGAACCTGCCGGGGCACCGGCTGGATCGATTGCGGCAAATGCCGGGGTACTGGAAAGGTCACCTGCCCGACATGCCGGGGCAGGGTCATCGACTGCCCGTTGTGCAAAGGCAAGACGTCATACGGACATTGAGGACGAAGATGCGTAGACTGCTGATCCTGACCTCGATTGCTTTATCCGCTCTCGGATGCCAGACGACGAATCGCACCCGGTTGCTGATCAGCCCGGAACAGGCGAAGAAGATTGATCTGAAACTGGCGGGTGGAATCACTGGCGACAAGGCGGGGTTCGTCTATCTCGAAACGCCCACAAACCTGATGCGCTACAATCCCAAGTCCAATCAGATCGAGCCGATGCTGGTCGATCCCTGCAGGGACATCTGTCACGTGGCCGTTTCGCCGGAAGGTGTTGTGCTTGTGCTGCGGCCGCAGGAGTTGGACGCCTATGTGGCGGGCTATCTGCTCAAGGTGCATAGTGTGCCGGCGAACGCCATGACGATCTCGTGCGACCGCGAATTTGCCTACATCCTCGTGATGACGGGAAAGGGGGCGAAGCTGGTTCGCTACCATCTGACCGGCAGCACAAAAGGTGTCACGGACGCGCTCCTGACCACAGAAGACTACCCCCGCGCCCTGTGTGCCGTTCCTGGGGGATGTCTGGTTGCCTCCGGGGGAAACATCGTCAAAGTCACCGATTCCGGTCCAGGCGCCCGATGAAACCGAGCCGCACCTATCGACGGTTCTCTTGGTGGCCCTCGGAGAGGACGTCACTTCAGTGGCGGTCGATCCCCGCAAGAGCTACGTCTACTTCGCGACGAACGACGCCACGTTTGTCTGGGCCGAGGGGGAGGTTCTTCCCGTGTTCCCGGCCGGCAGCCGGCTCCTCTGGGTTGACGACACCCTGACCATCTGTCAGCCCTCCGTCGGTCAACTGGTTCAGATCGGCTCGGTCAGTGACCACGTGCAGAAGCTCCTGGCCGACGCGCAAAAGGCGGACTCCTCGAAGCGATAGGTCCGTCCTCACTCCAGTCCGCCTGCGGTGGATTTCCTGTATCCTCGGTGCAGCCGGAGGTGGAAGTTGCCGATGGTTCCCACGGAAGATGGACCTCTTGGGGAGAAGGGGACATTCTGCTTTTTCCTCTTCTCCCGAGAGTCCGTGTTGCGGTTATCGGCTCGTGACGCGTCTGTGACCGAATTCCATTGACCGCAGCCGCCGAATCTGGCATGATGGGCACCCCATGTAAGCGGGGTCCCCAGCGCGATCCAGCGCGTTGGGGGGCCTGTGCTGAGTTTTGAGTGTTTTCCTCAATTCCGAGGTGTACTTGAGGGCGGCAAGCATAAACATCGACGATTCGGTGCTGGTCCAGCAATCGCAGGCCGGTGACACCCCGTCCATGGAGCGGCTGATCCTCAAGTATCAGCATCGCATCTACAACGTCATCCTGAAAATGTGCGGGAATACGGACGATGCGGCGGAACTCACGCAGGAGACGTTTGTCAAAGTCATAGAGAGCATAGAAAAGTTCAAGGGAAGAAGTAGCTTTTACACGTGGCTCTTCCGCATCGCGGTCAACCTGACGTTGAACCATTGCCAGCGGAGCGCCCGGACGGCTACTTGCTCCTTAGATGCCGAAGGAACGGACCCGGACGGCGAAACGAGCCAACTGCTGAGGGATGTTCTCAGCGATGACCGTGTGGCCGATCCGGCCGTGTTGGCGCAGAGCCACGAGTTGTGCGCGCTGGCGAAGCAGGCGCTGCTGGAGCTGGAAGAGCCTCAGCGGGCCGTCGTCATCCTCCGGGATATCGAAGGAATGGACTATGCCCAGATTGCCGACGTCCTGAACATCGAGCTGGGTACGGTGCGCAGCCGCCTGAGCCGGGCCAGGAGTCATTTGAGAGAGGTTCTGGAGAACATGCTGAAATGAAGCCGAATCCGAATCTTGATGAACTGCTGAGCAGCTTCATGGATGACCAGTTGAGTCCTCGCCAGCGGACAGAAGTCCAGCGCCTGGCGGCTCACGACCCGCAGGTAGCTCGGCGTCTGCGGCAGCTTCAGAATTGCCGGACCTTGTTCAACTCGTTGCCCGCCGCCAAAGCTCCGAGCGACCTGCTGGAACAGATCAAAGCATCGCTCGAGCGGCACACACTGCTGCAGGAACAGCCGACGGCCGGGGGACGCTCCTTCGGAGCGTGGCAGTTGGCGTTCCGCCGGTTCGTGTCCGCCGCGGCCGTGATCGCCCTGGTGGGCGTGCTGGGCATGGTGGTCTACCAGATCGTATCCCCGATCCCGCCGGGGGGGGTGGGATCGCGGGTCGCTCAGGGGCCGTCTTCGCCCGCCCAGCTCGGTCCGATGACGGCAACGCCGATCCTGGTCGCGGACGCCGGCTTCACGGGCCGGCTGGAGCTGCGGACCGCCAAGTTGGTCCAGGTGGATACGTTCCTCGGGCGGACCATCGAAAACAGCGGGCTGTCGAGCCGCGTCGAGTCCACCGTCTCGGGCAACCAGCGCGTTTACCGAATCGCAGGCACCCGCGCGAGCGTCAATCGCCTGGTAGCCTCGCTGAGTGGCCTCTGGCAGAATTTCGATAGTGCCGCGTTGCAGGTGGATCGCTCCGAAGGCTCGGCCGCACCGGTGCTTGTCGAAGCCATTACGCCCGAGCAGACCGCCAGCATTGTCGCGCAGGGAAGTACGAAGGCGTCCCTCGACACGGCGGCGAACTACGCCATCATGAACCACATGGCGAAGAACATGCCGGGCAACGAAATCCGGCCGCTGATCCAGACCGATTCGGGATCTCTGTTTGCTGCGGCTAATCTCCCGCAGCCCAGAGAAACCGGACCGGACAACACCGGAAATCCGAAATCCGAAATCCGAAATCCGAAATCGAAAGAAGCTCAGGACAAAGCTCTGGTGAATCTGACCATCGTCCTGCTCAATTCACGATGACCGTGGCTGAGCGTGGTGAATCGAATCTCGAATCCTGTCGCCCCCGGCCCTGACCGGGGGCTGAACTTTGAAATCCGCCATTCACAAGAGGCAACGGAATGCTCGAAATCCAGGACTGCTGCCTGATCGTTGTCGATGTGCAGGGCAAGCTCGTGCAGCTCATGGTGGACAAGGAAGTCCTCTTCAAGAACATCCGCATCCTGATCCAGGCGGCCAAGGTCCTCGAAATCCCCATCCTCTGGTGTGAGCAGGTGCCGGCAGCCCTGGGGCCGGCCGTTCCCGAGATTGCCGAGCTTCTGACCGGCCTTTGTGTCGAGGGCGTCCCGCCCTCGAATCGCGGGCAGGATGCCCGCGACGCGCGTGTTTTGAAACCCGTTGAACCCATCAACAAAGCCAGCTTCAGTTGCTGCGGCCAAGAGCAATTCAACGCCCAACTCAATACGCTGGGCAAAGAGCAGGTCCTTCTGTGCGGCATCGAGACCCACGTCTGCATCTATCAAACGGCGATGGACCTGATGGAAGGGGGCTTGGACGTCACGGTTCTCGCCGACGCCGTGTCGTCTCGAACCGACCAGAACCGCCGCATCGCTCTGACCCGCCTCGCCGCCGAGGGCGCCCACATCAGCAGCACGGAAATGGCCCTCTTCGAGCTGCTCAGAACCGCCAAGCACCCGCAATTCAAAGACATCGCCAAGCTCGTCAAATAGCGAGAACCTGCCTGCCGTCGGGAGAATTGGCTTTGTTTTTCCGAACCTCTTTTGGGGCTCAATTCCGCATAACTCCCTTTCCGCCAAACACTTAACACTCATGGCGGCCCGGCGGGAATTGGCTTTGTTTTGCACAACCGGCCTCCGGCCGCGCGCCGGGTGCCCTAAATTGGCTTTGTTTGTTCACAGAGGCACCCCTTCCCGCTGCTGGACCCTCCAATTGGCTTTGTTTGGCGCAGCCGCCCGGTCCCGCCCGGCGCGAATTGGCTTTGTTTGTACCAACAGGCCCCGTCCCCCAAACCCCGTCCCGCCCGGCGCCGCCGGGAATTGGCTTTGTTTCGCACGGCGGCCCCTGGGCTTCATGCTTGGAGAGGCCCGGTCGCCGCTTGGCCGTCAAATTGGCTCTGTTTCGCACGGTGGCCCCTGGGCCTGGGCCCCGTTCGGAGTACCGCCTTCAGGCGGCTCGTCCCAAGTTGGAGGTGTGAAGCGTGAGGTTTGAAGTGGCCGCTTGAAACTCCCGACTTCCAACTTAAGACTCCTCGGCCAATTGGCTTTGTTTCGCACGAATCTCCACCGCCGAGGCATAGAGGGCTTGACGTGGTCTCCGGCCGCGATGCAGACTGTAATAGCCGAAAGAAACGAAATGAAGCGAAAGAAGGAATAGGCAGAGTTGGCTCGCATCGTCGGCCTTGAAACACAAATACTTGGTTCTCACCCAGAGCCACAAAGCCACCGAGTTGGGAGGGCATTTCTGAATTGATCTCCTTTGTGTCTTCGTGCCTTTGTGTGAGTCGATTCTGGTTGTGGCCGAAGGCCTCGCCCAGTACGACGGCAGCCGCCAGGAGTTGCCGTCCTACCGATCCTGACCAGTCTAACCCAATTCACTATTCACTTTTCAATTGTGACTTCAGCTCAGTAGTTCATTGTCTATCATACAGTCCTCTGGATGGGCCGTCAAGTGTGATCTCGACACGATAAGCGAAAGAAGTGCGCAAAAACCGGATCAGCCGAAATAAGTAAAGCGCTCCTGGAATTCACCCTTGCCCCCGATGAGTGGCTGAAAGACCCAGCTTTCAAGGCCGAACCTGAGCGGTAGCGGAATGAGCGGGTTGAGCCAGAGGCACGCTTTCTATATTTTTTGTTTCCTCTCGCGGATTTGCTGTAGCATCTATACGCCAATGACGTATAATATACATATATGGAAATCGTTGAAACCAGCGTTTTCACCAGGCAGATCAGGAGCCTCCTGAAGGACGACGAGTACCAGGAGCTTCAGGAGAGACTGGTGATAAACCCTTTGGCTGGAGCGGTAATACGCGGGAGCAGTGGCTTGCGGAAGATCCGCTGGGCCATTGAGGGGCGAGGCAAGAGCGGTGGCATACGGGTGATTTACTATTACGTGGCCCCGGATGACCGGATCTTCATGCTGGTCGCCTACGCCAAGGGAGCCAAGGAGAATTTG
Organism: Phycisphaerae bacterium; assembly: GCA_026386805.1. Lineage (GTDB taxonomy): Bacteria > Planctomycetota > Phycisphaerae > Sedimentisphaerales > Anaerobacaceae > PLanc-01. The sequence continues at coordinate 25,848 of JAPLMX010000074.1, forward strand.
ACAGCGAAAGAGGTTGCAGCTTTGAAGAAGCTGGTCCACGAGGAATTGTCATGAGTTCGGAACTGTTCAAAGAACTGACTGAGAGCATCAGGGAAGCAGGCAGAATCCGAAGAGGCCAGGCGAAGCCCTCTCGGATCTTCACCTATGGCGCTATCGACATTCGCAAGCTCAGAGAGTCCGTCGATGTCTCCCAGTCGCAGTTCGCCAGAATGATCGGAGTCAGCACGGATACGCTCCAGAATTGGGAGCAGGGCCGCAGGCATCCCAGGGGGCCGGCAAAGGCACTACTCCGAGTTTTCGAGAAGGACCCCAAGGCGGTCGTGCGCGCCTTGGGTTGATCGCGAGCTTGGTGACCTCACCAATAGATGCCACAACGCAGATGAAACGTAGTCGCAGACGGGCAACTGCGAGACGTGGGCTGCCCCACCAATGGGCATCTCTCCCGAAAAAGGTACCGCACCCCTTTACTTTCCCTGACATAGACAACAACCTGTCCGAGAGAGTTCTTCGGACCATCGCCATCGGTCGTAAGAACTGGCTGTTTGCCGGCAGCGACGCCGGTGCCAAACGGGCCGCTGTCATCTACAGTCTCATCGGCAGTTGTAAGCTGTTCCGCATCGACCCCTTTGCCTATCTCCGTGACGTGCTTGACCGCGTCAGCACCCATCCGGCCAGCCGAATTGCTGATTTGACGCCTTCCGGCTGGGCGGCGACATCGCCGGGTGCATGACCGTTGTTGCAGGGAAATCGGCCTTTTGGGGGTCGAAAACAAGGGGTGCGCCGAGCCGAACCACGTGCCGAGATCGATTCTGACTTGGTTTCATAGGGGTTTGCCAGGGGGCGCGCAACAACGGACATGCACCCGACATCGCCACACTACTGAGATTGACGTGGTAGCCACTCATCTGGTACACTACGGTTCAGCAATTCCCTATTGAAGTATCGTCTGGTATGCCGATGGGCAGGCGGTTGTCTTTCTGCCGAGAGTTGGGGGGACGGAGGAACGGAAATGTTAGGGGCGAGCCATTCCCAAATCTTGTGGGCCATCCCTGTTCTGATCGTAGCCTGCCTTTTCACCTTACCGGCGCAGGCCAAATACAGCGGGCGCGACCGCCAGGGCCGTCAAGGGGGATACCGCTTTGGAGGGGCGGCAGCCAGGCACGCCGAGCCGTGATGCCAAGAGACACTCAGAGCGAGAAAAAACAGAATGATAAAAGGAAGGTGAAGAATGAGCAAGACAGGTTATTTGAGAATGGTGACAACAATGTGTGGCGTCCTCGGGGCTCTCTGGAGTGGTGGGCAGGCCGCCAAGGCCGATTTCACCATCGGCAAGGCGCAGAACCTGGGCCAGATAGTCAACAGTGCCTCGAGTGTCGCCGGTTGCTGCCTCTCCGCCGACGCTCTGGAACTGTATTTTGGCTCGAACCAGCCGGGCGGGTCGGGGAACTCAGATATTTGGGTGAGCACGCGGCAGAGCACCGACGCCCCCTGGGGGCCGCCGGCGAACCTGGGGCCACCGGTCAACACCCAGTACGTCGAGCGGTCCCCCAGCCTGTCGTCCGATGGCCTAACGCTATACTTCAGTGAAAACTATCCCTCTACGAGCCCTTTTCGGCCCGGCGGTGTCGGCGGTACAGATATGTGGATGGCCACGCGGACCAGTCGCAACGATCCCTGGACGGTTCCCGTCAATCTGGGAGCCCCGATCAACAGCGCCGGCGCAGATTTCAGCCCGACGACCTCTGGGGACGGCCTGATCTTGATCTTCACCTCCAGCCGCACGGGAGGCAGCGGAGGTCTTGACCTTTGGATGTCCGTGCGGGCGACCGTGCGGGACCCCTGGGGTGTGCCGGTCAGTGTGGGTGTGGGTGTCAACAGTCCATCCCACGAACTGGAACCCGCTCTGTCGGCGAATGGTTTGGCATTGGTCTTTTGCTCTGACCGCGGCCCTAACATTGGCAGCTTCGACTTGTGGATGACGACTCGCAAGAGCCGCCAAGACCCTTGGAGTCCTCCCGTCAATCTCGGGCCGATGGTCAACAGCATTGGGGAGGACGGATCCCCCGCCTTCGCGCCCGACATGAGAACGCTCTACTTCGATTCGAACCGCCAGGGCGGCTTCGGAGATTACGACCTTTACGAAGCGCCGATCATCCCAATCGTTGACTTCAACGGCGACGGCAAGGTGGACCTCGTTGACTTAGTGATGCTGATCGACAACTGGGGTACGAACAAGACGCTCTGTGACATCGGGCCGGTGCCCTGGGGCGACGGCCAGGTGGATGAGAAGGACCTGGAAGTCCTGATGAGCTACTGGCGCCAACAGATTAACGATCCTACTCTGATCGCGTGTTGGGAGCTGGATGAAGTCTCTGGCATGGTCGCCGCTGACAGCGCCGGAACCAACAACGGCACACTGGTTGGGGGGATACTGGGGTCACACCTACACATTTCACATTTTCTCCCAATACATCCGAGCCTCTGGACCAGGGTTCCTTCTGCGTCCCCGAGAGACTACCTTGTCATTATGGGCGTACAACGACAAAAACGTAAAGAGGAATCTTGGAAACAACGAATCACGCCCATCACACGAGTATTCGTGCTATTCGTGGCTAAAAAGAACCTGGATTCCTGCCCGTTCGGCTTCCTGATCAGCGACAATCATTCTTACCGGTCGACGACAATTAGAATTACCGGTTGTGGGTGACCGGTTGTAGGCTATCTGGATATTCTTTAGTGGTAAGGAGATCCAGATGGTCAAGGACGGACAGGTAAGGATGTTGATGAGACTGATGCATCGAGAGAAGACGTTGGAGACGGCGGCGGCGAAGGCGGGGATGAGCGACAAGACGGCCCGGCGGTATCGGCGTCTGGGGAAGCTGCCAAGCCAGAGCCAGGCGCTCCACGACTGGAAGACGCGGGAGGATGGGTTTGCGGGGACTGGCCGTGGGCCGAGGAGTTGCTGCAGAACAACCCGGGCCTGGAAGCGAAGACATTGTTTGCGGCGTTGCAGCGGGAACGGCCGGGCCGGTATCAGAATGGGCAGCTTCGGACGTTCCAGCGGCGGGTGAAGCGGTGGCGGGCCCTGGCGGGTCCGGGCAAGGAGATCTTCTTCGCCCAGGTCTATCAGCCAGGCGAATGGTGCGAATCGGACTTCACGCATATGGAGAGTCTGGGCGTCACGATCGGCGGGGTTCCCTTGGCGCACCTGGTGTACCATTTTGTGCTGTGCTGGTCGAACTGGGAGACCGGGACGGTGTGCTTCTCGGAGAGCTACGAGAGCTTGAGTCAGGGTCTGCAGAATGCGTTGTGGAAGCTGGGCGGGGTGACCAAGTACCATCGCACGGACAATCTGACGTCGGCGGTCAATCGGATCGGCAATCCCGAGACGTTCACGGCGCACTATCGGGGGCTGGCGCACCACTACGGTTTTGCGAGCTGTAAGATCCAGCCGCGTTCTCCCCAGGAGAACGGGGAGGTGGAGCAGCGTCACTATCGGCTCAAGAAGGCGATGGATCAGGCTCTGATGCTGCGTGGTAGCCGGGACTTTGCCTGTCGGGAGGACTATGAGCAGTTTCTGGAGCAGATGTTCGAGCAGCTCGATGCGGGTCGTCAGGAACGACTACGGGAGGAATTGCAGGTTCTGCGTCGGCTGCCGGCCCGACGGCACCAGGACTTCCGGGAAGTCGAGTGTCAGGTGGGCGCCTTCGGTACGATTCGCGTGCTGAAGAACACGTACTCTCTGCACAGCCGGCTGGCGGGGGAATGCGTGAGGGCGCGCATCTATGCCGAGCAGATCGAGGTTTGGTACGCCCAACGAAAGGTCGAGGTGCTGCCGCGTTTGCGTGGGGAGAACGGTCACTGGATCAACTATCGGCATGTGATTGACCGGCTCGTCCGCAAGCCCGGAGCGTTCGAGAACTATCGGTACAAGGACGACCTGTTCCCCACCAGTCAGTTCCGGATCGCGTATGACCTGCTCCGCGAGCAGGAGGGTCCCAAGCGGGGCAACCAGCAGTATCTCCAGCTCCTGGAGCTGGCGGCTCAGGAGAGTGAAACGCTAGTCAATGAGACCTTGCGGTTCTTCCTCAGTCAAGCCGGTCCGATCGATGTGGGGGTAGTCCAAGAGCGGGTCAAAACCGGGCTGCGACCGCCGGCGATCACGGAGATTGCCATCGAGCCGGTGGATTTACGGATCTACGATCAGTTGTTGGAGCATGAGGAGGCCCTGGTCCCATGAACAAGAATCTGCACCAGCAATTGACGGATCTGCTCCAGGAACTGCATCTGCCGACCTTCCGGGAGTACTACGCCGAGTGTGGTCGCCAGGCCCTCCAGGAAGAGCTCCGTTATGAGCAGTACCTGCTGGAATTGGTGCAGCGGGAGTGCGAAGCCCGCCGTGTCCACACGATTGCCCGGCTGGTCAAGGCCTCCAGGCTTCCGATGGAAAAGACCCTGGAGAACTTCGACCTCAAGCGCATGCCCCTGAAGATCCGCCAGCAGGTCAAGATCCTGTTAGAGGGCTCCTTCGTGGATCGCAATGAGAATCTGCTGGCCTTCGGCCCCCCGGGCAGTGGGAAGACCCATCTCCTTTGTGGTCTGTGCCACGAACTGGCCCGGCAGCAGCGGCGGGTGTACTTCAGCACCTGCGACGTGATCGTCCAGCGGTTGTTGCGGGCCAAGCGGGCTCTGGAGTTGGACAAGCTCTTGAAGAAGCTCTCGAAGTACGATGCCCTGATGATCGACGACTTCGGGTATGTCAAGCAGGACCGGGACGAGATGGAGGTCCTGTTCACCCTCCTGGCCTATCGGTA
>JAPLMX010000265.1 GCA_026386805.1 Phycisphaerae bacterium
AATCCTGCCAAGCATCCGTGCTACCTCCATGCAGCTACCGTGCCCAAACACATGGTCTGATAACTTGGCAAATATTTCGGCTATCTCAGGCGATTCGCTTGAAAATCAGCGCCTTGAAAGGGCTGCCCATGCTGCCCTTGTAGGTATGCCGCGGACGGTCCGCATGGGCTAAAGCCCATCCTACATAGACTCCAGCAACTCGCGGAGTTGGCGGAGTGGTTTGGTAGATATTGATACGAATTCAGAGGAATTCGTGTGTGACAAGGCGGTTGTCATCCTGAGGCGAAGCCGAAGGATCTGGCCATCGAATGAGAGATTTCCCCTCTTCGCAGGCCAGATCCTTCACTCCGCTACGCTCCGTTCAGGATGACAAGCGGGGTGCAAGAATTAACCGTAACCCGCAATGCTCGGCCATTACACCTTGTCCGCCGTCGGGCAGACGAACGGCTCGCGGTATTGCCGATGGAGGATCTTGTTGGCCTCGGCGCTGTTCGTGAAGACCTCTTTCTCAGGGTCGAAGGCCAGCAGCGGCCCGATGGACATCGGGGTCTTGTCCAGATCGACGCCGTTGTCCTTGAAATGCTGCATGGTACGATTGAGCGTCGCGAGGTTGTCGTCGCGGCTCTTGATCTTCTCCAGCACGGCCTTGGCTTGGTCAACGGTGACCTTGTTGCTCTCGCCCAGGTAGTAGCTGATATTGGCCAGGTGCGCCAAGGCGGCGGACAGGTGGCCCTGGAACGCGTCGGAGTTGAGCGTCTCGGCCTTGCGGCTGCGGATGGCCTGAATGAAGTTGGCGAAGTGGTCGCCACCGCCCTTGAACTCCTTGATCACACCGCCCTTGGGATCGAAGGCGATGCAGTAGGTGTACTCCCTCTGGACCAGGACGCCTTCGGTACCGTAGAAGATCACGCCGATCTTGTTGCCCTTGGGCTTGCCGAACAGCTTGTTGATCTCGGCGTCGGCCGAGTTATCGACGGAAAGGCCCCGCGTCTCAAACACGATGCACTTGTCGCCGTAATCGTAGACGGCCACTTCGGTGTTCGCCGTGTCGCCTGCATCGACGTACTTCGGGTCTTTGCGCTCGGCCTGATACCCCAGCCGGCCGCCGTAGGTGATGACGCTGTTCGGATGGCGGTTGAGGCCCAGGCCCCAGCGGGCAATATCGGTCTGATGAGGCCCCTGGTTGCCCGAGTCCCCGTTGCCGTAGACCCGTTGCCAATGCCAGTCGTAATGGAACTTCGGCCGGGTCAGCTTGGGCATCGTGTACGCGGCCGGACCGCTCCAGAGATTGAAGTCCGCCTCCGCCGGGATCGGATAATCGCCCAAGGCGCCGATCGACGAGCGGCGTTTATAGCACAATCCCCTGGCGAAGTTGACTTGGCCGATGCCGCCCTCCGCCATGAACTTCACGGCATTCTGAATCGCCGGGTTCGAGCGGCATTGCGTCCCCACCTGGCAGATCCTCCCATATTTCTTCATGGCGGCCACCAAGGCACTACCTTCGGGGATGTCGTGGCAGATCGGCTTTTCAACATACGCATCTTTGCCGGCCTGCATCGCCCACACGCCGCAGAGGGCATGCCAATGGTTCGGGGTCGCCGTGGAAATGAAGTGGATGGACTTGTCGTCGAAGACCTCGCGCATGTCCCGGACCCACTTCGGGCGACGGCCGGTAGCCTTCTCGACCGCGTTGCAGCCCTTCTGGCCCACTTTCTCGTCGATATCGACGATGTAGGCGATTTCGCAGTCCTTGCGGCCGGACAGGGACTTGATGTGGTCCCCGCCGCGACCGTTGCACCCAATCACCGCACACAGCAGCTTGTCGTTGGGACTCGTGGCCTGCCCGGCGGCGCGACCGCTGAACATCGGGGCCGCAGACAACGCGGCGGCGGCAACCAGCGAATCCTGCAGGAATTGTCGGCGTGTTCGTTGCACCATGTTGCGTACTCCTAAAAACCTTGTGCCAATTCAACTGCCTTCTTTTCCATCACCTATCCCTCTGCGGAACCACTCTACCCAAAATCCGCGTCCCTTCAAGGAATTAAGACCTCAATTCGCCCGCTTGATCTCGTCGAGGAGGGCCACCGCCTCGTTCACCATGATCTCGCCGGCCCCTTTCGCCAGGTTGGTCGCCGCCCCCGGCTCGTAGCCTCCTTCGTCATACGCCAAGCCGTGACAGACGTATCCGATGGCATCATTGGTCACGGTGGCGATCAGCAGCTTCTCGACACCCGCCTGCTTCCGGATCTCCATGCCCACCTCCACCAGATTCTCGCCCGGCAGGCCGAGAACGTAGATGTCCCCAAGCCGCAGGACCTGAATCTCGGTCGTGATGGGCTGTGCGGCTCCCTCATCGGCCTTGTCGGCCGGAGCTTTCTTGACGGGAAACGCCACCTGCCGGCACATCCCGCCCAGACGGACATCGTCCGCCGTGGCAACGAATTGGAGTCTCCTGGCCGCCTCCGCCCCGACCGCCTTTCCGATTTGCTCACAGGGTCTGGCGCCCCGCTGGATCGGAACCGCATTGCCGGCCAGCCCGAGCAGAAAGAGGCAGACTCCTCCCTCGGCTTGCTCGACGGCGCGCGTCGCAAAAGCGGGGTAATCCGCCGAGATCGCCGTGGGGAAATGCGGATAGATGCTGACCGGGTGACAGCCAAAGCCGACCAGGGAGCCGACGATCCCTCCATTGGCATCTTCCATCCGCAAGGTGAAGACCCGGGGATCGACGCAGCCGAATTCCACCGGGGCCCCCTGCGACGGGAGCGTGAACAGGACTCTTGCGTCGCCTTCGCCCGAGATCTCGATCCGCCGCGTCGCCAGGACCTCCGGCGGCAGGGTGAACGTCGTCGTCACGCGGCCGTCTTTTGCGACCGGCCGGCGATTATAGAGGACCTCCGGCACTTGTCCCACCGCCGCACCGATCTTCACGTCCCGCAGGCTCCGATGAGCCATCAGCACGGAGTCCGCCATCTTCCTGACGAGGACCGCACGATAGGATTGGGCAAGGTCCGAGAGGACCACCCGGTCGATCGAGGGAAGCTTCGGACTGGCGAAGACCTCCGGGCTGGAATGGGTGTGGGTGGCGCAGACCATGACGTTCTGCCTGGGGATGCCGAGCTTCTCGTGAACCAGGGCGCGGACGGGATCGGTAATCTCTTCCAGGGTCGTGTACAGCAGATCGGCCGACACGATCGCGACCGTGTTATGGCCATCGCTGAGCACCATCGCCTTGGCGTAGAGATCGTCCCTCACGGTATCGCTCGGCTTGCCTTGCGACCCGATGAGCGTGATCCCCAACGGCGGCGTGATGTTGACCCTGGAACACCCGCCTCGAAGGGCCGCCTGGCTGACGGGGCAGGACAACAACAGGACGAGTATCAGAGGGCAAAGGAGATCATGTTTGAAGTTCGATGTTTGAAGTGTGAAGTCAGAAGTGCGCGTGCTCATGGCCCTGTATCTCCTTCTTCATCCAAGGATCTTGTGCCTCGGCATTGTACCACTTCACACTTCAAACTTCCCACTTCAAACTTGTGCTTGACACATCGCACTTCAAGCTTCACACTTCAGACATCAAGATTCCTTGAAAGGGGCGAAAAATGACGAACGGTGATTGGACACGACGCGATTTTCTCGCGGCCGCCTCGGCGGGTTCCTTGGCCGCTGCCACGTCCGGAACGATTCCTGCCTACGGCAACCTGACGAAGAAGGCAGGGAAACTGGCCCTCCTCGGCGGCGAGCCGGTCCGCAAGAATAAGTCCTGGCCGGACTGGCCGTATTGGGACGACAAGGTGATCGAGTCCGTCACGAAGACCACCAAGAGCAGGATCTGGTGCCGAATCCAGTCCAGCACGGGCACGGTCCCCACGTTTGAAAAGGAATTTGCCAAGCTGATAGGGGCAAAGTTCTGTGTGGCCACCGGCTCCGGGACCCAGTCCCTGCACACCTGCGTAGAAGCCTTGGGCATCGGTCCGGGCGACGAGGTCATCACCTCGCCCTACACGGACCCGGGGACCATCGCCTCCATTCTGTCGGCCCGGGCACTGCCCGTCCTGGCGGACCTCGATCCCGCGTCCTTCCAGCTCGATCCCGACGAGGTCGAGAAGAGAATCACCGAGAACACCAAGGCGATCATGCCGGTTCACATGATGGGCCAGCCCTGCGACATCGACCGGATCATGGCCATCGCCAAGAAGCACAACCTCAAAGTGATCGAGGATGCGGCCCAAGCGCATCTGGCCGAGCACCGGGGTCGGAAGTTGGGGACCATCGGCGACGTCGGCTGCTTCAGCTTCCAGTCCAGCAAGGTACTGGCCTGCGGCGAGGGCGGCGGCATCATCGGCAACGACGAGGCCCTGATGGACAGGTGCTACACGGTCCACAACCACGGCACGTCGCGGCGCGGCGCCACCGAGACCATCGGGCCCAAGTACCGCATGAACGAATTTCAGGCGGCCGTACTGCTGGGCCAGTTGCCTACCGTGCTGGAGCGCCACGCCCGCCGGAACGAAAATGCTGCCTACTTGACGGCGCGATTGAAGGACATTCCGTATCTCGTCCCCCAGAAACTCTACGAAGGCACTAATGCCGGCTCCTACTATCTCTATGCGATGTCCTACCACAAGGAGCATCTCAACGGCGTCGATCGGGCCACGTTCCTCAAGGCCCTCAGCGCCGAGGGGGTCAGCCTCAGCCCTTATATCGCAATGGGCCTGCACAAAGAGCCCTGGATCGATAACATACTGAAGTCCCGCGTCTACAAGAGGATGTACTCCGAGGAGCGGCTGCGGAAGTATCGCGAAGAAAGCCAGTGCCCCAAGTGCGACCAAGTCTGCCAGGAGATGGCGATGATCTGGGCCTCCGGCCCCCTGCTCGCTCCCAAGGAGGACATGGCCGAGGTCGCCGACGCCATCGAGAAGGTTTACGAGAACCGCGATCAGCTCAAGGCCGTCTGAGAGCCTCTCGCTCCCGGTGAGATCCTGTAATTCAGGGGCGTATGCTCGGCATACAAACAAGGGGGCCCGTGCCACTTGGACACGGGCCCCAAAGGATTGCTTGGGACTCCGTAGACTACGGCAGAGGATGCCCGTAGCCGATGTCGTCGAAGTACAGCATGCCCGCGGCGCCTGCCTTCGGGCTGGTCTTGTCGCCAACGCCAAGCGTGATCCTCTGCACGGTCGTCAGGCTGACGCCCGTCAGGTCGCTCAGCGGAATCCGCCACTGCGTCCAGGCCGCCGTAGCACTGGCCGACGGATTCGCGTTGACCACCGTCTTGGTCTTGCCCGCCTTGTCCTGGACCGTCAGGTATAACGGCGCCGGACCATTCGTCGGCATGGCCATGCCGATGGCCACCGCCTGCCACGAGCCGGTGACCGTGCCCGTCGTCGAGACATTCGAGATTTCCGCCGTGGTGGTCAGGGCCGCATCATGGCTGCACAAAGCCAAGCCAATCAGGACCGGATTGGTCATCACGATCGTCTGGGCCGTGCCCAACGGCGTCCAGGTCTTGCCGTCCGGGGAGATCGAGCCGGTGAAGCTGTTGCCCTTGCGCTCGACCTTGACCCAGTACGGAGCCGCCACAGCCGGCGCGGCCTTGTCGTCGTTGGTCGAGGCCCCGGCGACCGTCAGACGCCGCTGGAAGCTGGCGCCGTTGCCGGCGCCCGAGCCGCCCGCCGTGATGGGCATAAAGGCATGGGTCGAGCCGGTATCGATGCTCTGGCGGATCATCACGCCGCCTTTGGCCCAGACGTTGGTGTTGGCGATGCTATCCACGCGGGCCACGATCGAGCCGTCGCCGCTGAGCGACTTATACGCAAAGCGGAACTGATCGCCGTTGTTCCAGACGTCGGTGCCGCTGCTGCTCATGCTGAAGGTGCCGTTGCCGTTGTCGGCAAAGCCCGCGGCCCGGCCTTGGAAGTACAGCGACACGGTATCGGCACCGTTGACCGTCCAGTTCTGGGTCGTGTCGAACGTGCGCGTGGCCTCCGAGTAGTAGGGCGCCTTGACGTTGTTGTACTCGAACGGCATGGACTGCTTACCGCCATGAAGGATCGTCCGCTCGGCAAACGGGGCTTGGAAGTACCCGACGGTGGAGCCGTTGTTGTTGATCAGACCATCGAGCCAAGTGTCGTAGATGCGGTTGTCCGTGTCGTTGTAGCTCTCGAAATCGTCGATCGTCGCGAATTCCTGCGTGCTGAAGCTCCAGACGCTGCCCGCGTAGGGGCCGCTACCGCCGATCTCATCCACCTTCCAATAATACCTCGTGCCGTAGGTAAGCGAGCCGGCCTCGAAGGTATGTGCGGTAACCGTCTGGGCGGCCGCCGTTCCATTGGCCACGGCGTTCGGGTCGGCGCCGAAGTACACCTTGTGCGATTGAGCCTCGCGACCCGGCCGCCAGTTCAGCTCGGCGTCCAATTGGACGCCTGTCGCGCCCGCCGCCGGCTGCGGCACTCTCGCCTGCACGGGCACGTAGGAGAACCGGACCTCGCTGAAGCCGGTCTGTGTTGCGACGCTGGCCCAGTTCTTGTTGATCGTCAGCTTGACGTACTTGGCCATGACTCCGCCGAAACTGACCGTGGTGTTCGCCGCATAGCCCGGCAAACCGGTCCCCTGGGCGAACTGAGGCACTCCGGCCAACGTTGTCCACGTAACGCCGTCCACGGAGTACTCGATCGTGACGTCCTTGGCCCCGAAGCCGACGAAGGCCTCGATCATCTGGTTGGAGTTCCACACCTTCAGCTCATACACCTTGCAAGCGGCGTCGAACTCGTACTGAATCCAGTTGGGCAGCGTGCCTTTGCTCATCCACATCGTGGTCGATTCGGTGCTGTGCAGGTCTCCGGTCATGCCGGAGCCGTCGATGGTCTTCTCCGGGCCCATGCTGGGCTGCGAGCTTGAAGCCGTGGCCGTCACGCCCGTGATCGGGTAGCCATACGGCTCGACGGTGAACGACCAGACGGGGCCCTTGAAGATCGTATTGTCGGGCGCCTGGTTGACCTCATCGATCCGCCAGTAGTAGGTCTGCCCGTATTCGAGCAGGCCGTCCGGATCATACGTGACGGCCGTCTGACCTTGACTTGCCAGGACGCCCTTGGGGTTGGTCCGGCCGGCGTCGTTCACGTCCGCGAAGGTCTTTCCGAGGTACACGTCGTGCGTACCGGCCAATTCGCTGCCCGTCCAGCTCACCGCCCGCGTCACAGAGCACATCCGAAGCCTCGTCGGCAGGGCTGGGAGCCTGCGCCATCGTCTTGGAGGAAGGCGGCATCCGGAAGATCGCTTTCACTTCCGCCGCCGCGAGCGCCCGGTTGTAGACCCGTGCCTCATCGAGCATCCCGCAGAAAGGCTCATAGGGTGCCCCACAACCATCGTTGCCAAAGTTGGCCACCGAACTGAGGGTCGTCAGGCCGCTGTATGTCCCGGTGGCGATTTGCGCACCGTTGAAGTAGATGAAGTAGATCCCATTGTTCCACGTCATGACCAGATGGAACCATTCCTTCATCGGAAGATCCCGGATGTCCGTCGCCACCGTGTGCGAGCCGCCCAGCCCAAAGTCCAGTTTCGTCGAGACGTTGGTTCCATCCTGCATATAGAGCTGGATGCGGTCTGCAAAGGACGTCCCTGACGCGGAATCATGACCAAAGAAGTACCGGCCTTGCGAGGCGGGCTGCGGATCGGTCATATAGGCCCAGACGCAGACTGTACCCGCCGTCACCGACATGCCCCTCGTCGGGAACTCCAGGCGGTCGGGAAAATCCCCCGTAGCGGGAATAGCGAACCCGAGGGCGCCACCGTCATATCCCGGCACCCAGGACAGCAGCGTTCCGATCAGGGTGCCATTATTGGCGTTGCCGGAGGCGTCAGCAGCCACGGTCCCACTGCTTTCGTCCAGCTTGAAGTACGAGACCAGACCATCCTGGAGACCGGCCCACGTCGGAACGATCCCGACACCCAGAAGCACAAGAGCACAAATCATCAATGTCGGTTTCTTACACATACCTGTCCTCCCTTCGAGATAGGAGGCGGGACCCGTACCACACGGTCCAAGCCCCGCCCCATAAGGTTTATCAACGTAAGTCAACTCAGCACCCATGCCGCGACTACTTGGCGGCCGGAGCAGCCTTGGCCAAGCCGATGTCGTCGATGCAGAACTTGCTGGCACCGCCCTTCGTCGGATTGGCCCGGTTGCCCACACCGATGGACAGCTTCTTGACCTTGCTCATGTTCACACCGGTGAAGCTGCTCAGCGGGATCTTCCACCGAGTCCACGCGGCGGCCGTCACCACCGTCGCATTGGTCGCCGTGGCCGTCTTGCCGGTACTGTCCTGAACGGCAACGTACAGGTCACCTGGGCTGTTGGCCGTCTCGGTATCGTCCCCGATCGCCGCCACATGCTCCGACGCTGCTATGGTCCCGGCCTACTTGACCGGGTGCCCGTACCCGATGTCGTCGATGAACAACATGCCCGCGCCGCCCGCCTTCGGGCTGGTGGCGTCGCCGACGCCAAGCGTGATCTTCTGCACGGTCGTCAGGCTGACGCCCGTCAGATCGCTCAGCGGAATCCGCCACTGCGTCCAGGCCGCCGTAGCGCTGGCCGACGGATTCGGATTGACCACCGTTTTGGTCTTGCCGGCCTTGTCCTGGACCGTCAGGTACAGCGGCGCCGCACCATTGGTCGGCATCGCCATACCGATAGCCACATCCTGCCACGAGCCGGTGACCGTGCCCGTCGTGGAGACATTCGAGATCTCCGCCACGGTGGTCAGGGCCGCGTCATGGCTGCACAGGGCCAAGCCAATTAGGACTGGATTGGTCATTGTGATCGTCTGGGCCGCACCCAACTGCTTCCAGGTCTTGCCATCCGCGGAGATGGAACCGGTGAAGCTGTTGCCCTTACGCTCGACCTTGACCCAGTACGGAGCCGCCACAGCCGGTGCGGCGTTGTCGTCGTTGGTCGAGGCCCCCGCGGCCGTCAAACGCCGCTGGAAGCTGGCGCCGTTGCCGGCGCCTGAGCCGCCCGCCGTGATGGGCATGAAGGCATGGGTCGAGCCGGCATCGATGCTCTGCCGGATCATCACGCCGCCTTTGGCCCAGATGTTGGTGTTGACGATGCTGTCCACGCGGGCCACGATCGAGCCGTCGCCATTGAGCGACTTGTAGGCAAAGCGGAACTGGTCGCCGTTGTTCCAGACGTCCGTGCCGCTGCTGCTCATCGTGAAGGTGCCGTTGCCGTTATCGGCAAAGCCCACGGCCCGGCCGCGGAAGTACAGCGACAGGGTATCGGCGCCGTTGGTCGTCCAGTTCTGGGTCGCCTCGAAGGTGCGCGAAGCTTCCGAGTAATAGGGCGTCTTGACGTTGTTGTACTCCAACGGCATGGACTGCTTGCCGCCGTGGATGATGGTCTGCTCAGCGAACGGGGCCTGGAGGTAACCGACGACCGAGCCTCTGTTGCCGTCGGTCATGCCGTCGATCGAGGTGTCGTAGATGCGGTTATCCGTGTCGTTGTAGCTCTCGAAGTCATCGACGGCGGCAAACTCCTGGGTCGTGAAGCTCCAGACGTCGCCCGGATAGGTGACGGTGTTGACCTCATCGACCTTCCAGTAATAGGTCGTGCCGAAGTTCAGGGAGCTGGGGGTAGAGCTGTGGTCAGCCACGGTCTTGGCCGCAACCGTTCCATTCGTCACGGCGGCTTGGTCGGTGCCGAAATAGACCTTGTGCGAGCCGGCCTCGCGGCCCGGCCTCCAAGTCAGGGTGGTGTCTATGGCAACGCCCGTGGCCGCGGCGGTCGGCTGCGGCGCGCGGGCCTGCATGGGGATAGAGTAAAACCGGACTTCGGCCAGGCCGGTCGAAGGCAAGCCGCCCCAAGTCTTATTGATCGTCAGCTTGACGTACTTGGCCGAGACGCCGCCGAAAGTGACCGTGGTGTTCGCCGCATACGCCGCCGAACCGGTTCCCTGGGCGAACGGCGGCACGTTCGCCAACACCGTCCAGGCGGTGCCATTGACGGAGTACTCGACCGTGACGTCCTTGGCGCCGAAGCCGATGAAGGGCTCGATCGCCTGGTTGGAGTTCCAGACCAGCAGCTTGTCCAGCTTGTAGACGGCGTCGAACTGGTACTGAATCCAGTTGGGCAGCGTGCCTTTGCTCATCCACATGGTCATGGCATCGATGCCGTGCCGATCCCCGGTCAGGCCGGAGCCGTTGACGGTGTTCTCCGGGCCCATGCCGTTCTGGGCGCTGGAGGCGGTAGCCATCACGGCCGTAATCGGATAGGAGTACGGCTCGACGGTGAAGGACCAGATGGTGCCTGTGAAGATCGTGTTGTCGGGGGCCTGGTTGACCTCATCGATGCGCCAGTAATAGGTTTGGCCGAAATCGAGCAGGGCGGTGGGACTATAGGTAGTCGCCGTCTGGCCCTGGCTGGCCAGAACGCCCACCGGCTTGGCCCGGCTGGCGCTGTTCACGTCCGCCAGGGTCTTGCCCAGGTAGACATCGCGCGTCGCCGCGAACTCCCCGGGCGTCCAGCCCAGCACCACATCACGAGTCACGTCCGCGGCTTCGGCGGCGGGGCGCGGAGCCGTCGCCAGGCCGGGCCCGCCCGGGCCCTTCATGAGGGCCCGAATCTCCGCCTCCGTCAACGCGCGGCTGAAAAGCCAGACGTCATCGATTTCGCCCCGGAACCAGTCCCCGGTCGCGTTGAAGACGTTGCCGCCAATATTGAAGAAGAAGGACGACGTACCGCTGGACATGCCGCCCTTGTCGCTGGCCATTTCCTGGCCGTCGATATAGAGGGTGATTTTCGTCCGATCTCCTGCCAGGGCAACATGATGCCAGGACGGATAGGGGAAGCCGTAATTGGCACCGAGGAACGCCCAGTTATTGCCTAACATCCAGGTCCCAAGCTGTCCACCGCTTTCCGTGGTGAACCCGAGCTCGACCAGATCGTTCTGCCCGAAGAGGCTGGCGTAGACCCCGGTGCTGCTCGCACTGATCCAGCCGGCCATGGTGAAGCCGGCCAAGCCGTTGAGCAGACTCTTGCCGGTGCCGACGTAGGCGCTCTGCCCATCGAAGTGCAGGGCGGTGCCGTAGATCCCGGGCACCCGCGTTGCGCCGCCGTTGAGCGTGCCGTTGTTGCCGTTGGCCGAGCCGTCAACCGCCACCGTGCCCGATTTCTCGTCGAACGACCACCAGCCGAGAAGGGCGGGGTCCTTGGCAGGATCGAAACGGCCGTAGGCGGAACCCACGGACAGTAGAGTCAACGCTGCCATAAGAAGAGCCAGGAACGATCTGCTGCACATGACAATCCTCCTACCCCGAAAAGACTCACATAATCGCACTTGTTTCTTGAACCGATCCGCTCACACCCCGCTGGTTTCCTGAGCGCAGGCCCCACCGTCATATCCTGGTACCCATGACAGTCGCGTCCCGATCAGGGTGCCGTCGTTGGCGTTGCCGGACGAGTCGGCGGCAAGGGTCCCGCTGGTTTCATTCAGCTTGAAGTAGGCAACCAACCCATCCGTGAGGCTGGCCCGCTTCGGAACAATCCCGACGCCCGGAAGCAAAAGAACAAAAACCACCAATGTCGATTTCTCATACACGCCCGTCCTCCATCCAAGATAGGAGGCGGGACCCGTGCTGCACGGTCCAAGCCTCGCCTGCAAGGTTTATCAACATCAGTCTATGGGCAACGTGCCGAGAGTCTTCATTACCCGTTCAATGGTGACACAGACGTACACGCGTAGGATCGTCGCGCGGCTCTCAATGAAGGGAGTTCGGGTGTGATTCTGCTGATCCGGCGGCTCACCTCCTTCCTTCCGACACACATGAGCTACACACAGTCCTGACTCGCACGAGTCAGCGAGGTGAAGATGACCTGAACCACCTATTTTATACCAGATGCCACATCCCAATTTCAAGGAAAATCTCGCACGCCCTGCCCACCCGCCCAATGCCGCCCCGCCACCGCAAGTCATTTGCAGCACGCCATTTATCGGGGGCAGTCTTCGCTCATCCAACCGGACGCTCCCATTGGCGGCGACATTTCGCTCCGCCGTCGCCACGCAGGACCTACGGGACTTATGCCGGCCCCGACGCGTCACGACGCCGACTTCTGGATCTTGTACTCGACGCTGTCCACCAGCGCCAGCCAACTGGCCTCGATGATGTTCTCCGAGACGCCCACCGTTCCCCAGATGGACTGCTTGTCCCGAGACTCGATCACGACGCGGACGCGGGCCGCCGTCCCCTCCCGGGCGTTGACGACGCGGACCTTGTAATCGATCAGGTGCATCTCCCGAATCACCGGGTAGGAGGTCTCCAGCGATCTTCGCAGCGCGGCGTCGAGCGCGTTGACCGGGCCATCGCCCTCACCGACCACGTGCTCGACCCGGTCGCCCACCCGCAGCTTGACGGTCGCTTCCGTGACAATCCCGTCCGCCTTTCGCTTCTCGACGCTCACATGGTACTTGATCAGCTCGAACGAGGGCTTGAACGTCCCCAGGACTCTTCTCGTCAGCAAATCGAAGCTCGCACTGGCCGCCTCGAACTGGTATCCCTCATTCTCGAGCTCCTGGACGCGGGCCAGAATCTTCCTGGCCAGTGTCTTGTCCTGGCTGAGCTTCGCCTTCTCCAGCTCGGCCAAGATGTTCGATTTGCCGCTGAGCTCCGAGATCAGGAACCGGCGCTCGTTACCAACCAATTTGGGGTCGAGGTGCTCGTAGGTCTGCTTGCTCTTTCGCAGGGCATCGACGTGCAGGCCGGCCTTGTGGGCAAAGGCACTGCTGCCGACGTAGGGCAGATTCGTCACCGGCGGCAGATTGCCGACTTCAAAGACAAACCGCGACGTCTCCGTCAGCAAGCACATCTTCTCGGGCGGGAGCACGTCAAAACCCATCTTGAAAGCCAGGCCGGGGATAACGGCGCACAGGTCCGCGTTCCCGCAGCGCTCGCCAAGACCGTTGATCGTGCCTTGGACGTGGCGGGCCCCCGCCCGCACGGCGGTCAGGGTGTTGGCAGTCGCGCACCCGCAATCGTTGTGCGTGTGAATGCCGACGGCCACCGAGCCAAACGTCCGGCAGACCCGCTGCGTGATTTCGAAGATCTGCTCCGGCAGCGAGCCGCCATTGGTGTCGCACAGGACTAGGGCATCCACTCCCGCCTCCGCGGCGGCAGTCAGCACCTTCATGGCGTATTCCGGGCGTGCTTTGTAGCCGTCAAAGAAGTGCTCGGCGTCGAAGATGGTCTCGAGTCCTTTGTGCTTGAGATACCGCACGGACTCGGCGCAGATCACCAGGTTCTCATCAAGCGAGCACCCGAGCACTTCCCGGACGTGAAGATCCCACGTCTTGCCGACGATAGTAGCCGCCGGGACTTTGCAGGCAACGATCGAATTGAGCGAGACATCGTCGTCCACGCGGCAATCCGCCCGCCGGGTGCTGCCGAAGGCGGTGAGCTTCGAGTTTTTCAGGCCAAGCTTCACCATCTCCTGGAAGAACTGCATCTCCTTCGGATTGGACGCGGCGTAGCCGCCCTCGATGTAGTCTAGGCCAAGCCCATCGAGCCACTTGGCGATGGATAATTTGTCCTCCAGAGAGAAGCTCACGCCTTCCGCCTGCATGCCGTCGCGGAGGGTCGTGTCGTAGAGCGCGATTTTTGTCATATCGAATCCTAACCATGATTCGCCGTGCCGGGAATGTCGGGCGATGATCCATGCCCGTGGAGGCTCGGCGAAAAGGGTCTGATTGTACCTCTTGGCCACCGCCTGTAAAGCCCAAATTCGCCGAGGCACGGGACCAAGGCGAAGTTGCTCGACCCGCCGGGCGCTCTATGCCCGACCTGCTTCCTGTCGAGCCGGCCCAGGCACGCCCGACGGTCTCGGGTCCCGCAAAATTGCGTTCTCCGGAAAAAACACTTGGCAGGCACGCCCGCCGGAAGTATACTGCCGTTTTTATGCTGAACTGCTCGGCGTAACTTTCACTTTGGTCGCTCTGACTATGATTCTGACGCAGATACTACAGCCAACGTGTGTCAAGGTTCCGTTGGAAGGCAAAGATAAGAACGCGGTCATCACGGAGTTGGTGACCGTTCTTGACGAAAACGGCCTGATCCAAAATAGGGAGACCGTCCTGGATGCGGTGTTTACTCGAGAGAGGACACGAAGCACGGGAATCGGCTCGGGGATCGCCATCCCTCACGGCAAATGCAGCGCCGTGCGGGAGTTGGTCATGGCTCTGGGCATCGCGAGCGATCCCATCGACTTCGACAGCGTTGACAAGAAGCCGGTATCCATTGTGATCCTGCTGGTCTCGCCCGCCGATCAGACAGGTCCTCATATCCAGGCTCTCGCTCGCATCAGCCGGCTCATGCTCGATGAGGATTTCAAGAAAGCCCTGGAAAGCGCCCAGTCCGCCAAGGCGGCCTATGATCTCATGAGTGAGCGAGAGAGCCGGTAAGAATCAGAACCACCGGCAGAGCCGGTGGTATGAGGAAGGCCCCTAAAAGGGGCCATCGCGTGACTAATCGAACATTCAACTACCCTGGTCCTCCCGCTTCTCGCGGTCTTTTCCTCTTGGAGGTGCTAACGTGGAGTCTAGCCGGTGGTTAACGGAAACGCAATTTACGATTTGTGATTGACGGCTTCATATTGGCGCGTCGTCCGTCGCGACGCCAATGGTAAATCGCAAAGAGTAATTCTTAAGTTCCTCAGCCCCTTTCCCACAGAACCAGGCCCAGATCGAACGGGCTGCTTTGGTCCGGATGGTTCGGCAGGACTCTCACGGCCACCCCATGCTGCCCCGTCGCCCGGCACTCCATGCGGCCCGCAAACCAGTGTTCGCCATCGTCCGGGGCCTTCTGCTCATAGGTCATGGGGATCGCCAGGCCTTCCTGGATATTGCCCCACGAATCGGTCGGACCGTGGTACAGCTCGACCGCCACGTCGCGCGGCGGCACGCGCCCCAGCTTGATGAGCGCTCGCACCGTCAGCTCGGCGCCGACCTTCAACTGCGGCTGCCGTGGGTTCAGTTGCTCGCCGCCGTTGCCGTTGTTCGTGTCGAGCAGTACCTCCTTGATGGCAAACTCCGACCAAGTCTGGCGGATTTCGGACTTCCACTGGGCAAACGCCTTGGCCTTGGCCATGGCGTCGCCGGTGAGATAGCGGTAGCGAGCCGCCGCCGGACAGTAGAACCGCCGGGTGTATTGGGCGAGCATCCGATGCGTATTGAACTGCGGCGCCACCCAGCGGACACAGGCTTTCATCCTCTGGATCCACGCCCGCGGCAGCTTGTCGGCCGAACGCGAAAAGAACAGCGGGATCACCTCGTTTTCCAGCACGTTGTAGAGGGCCTGGGCCTCAACCGTATCCTGGTACTCGGGACTCTCGTAGTTCTCGCCGGCGCCGATGATCCAGCCGCCGTCGGGAACATAGCCTTCGCACCACCAGCCGTCCAGCGTGCTCATGTTCAGGACGCCGTTGGCAGCCGCCTTCATGCCGCTGGTGCCGCTGGCCTCCATCGGCCGGCGCGGGTTGTTGAGCCAGACATCGACGCCCCGCACGAGGAAGCGTGCGATGTCAATGTCGTAGTCCTCCAGGAACAGGACGCGCCGGCGCAATTGCGGCAGAGCGCTGTTGTGGATGATATGACGGATGATCTCCTTGCCGGAGTTGTCTTTCGGGTGCGCCTTGCCGGCGAAGATGATTTGCACAGGGCGGTCGGGATTATTGACGAGCCGGGCCAGCCGCTCGATATCCCGCAAAAGCAGATCGCCGCGTTTGTAGGCAACGAACCGCCGGGCAAAGCCGATGGTCAGCGCCTCGGGATCGAGCACCTCCTCGGCCTGCTTGAGCTCGGCCTGGCACGTGCCGCGGCGCTGCATCTGGCCCATCAGCCGCTTGCGGGCGAAGACAATCAACTGATTCTTGCACCGCTGATGCGCGCTCCACAGCTCCTCGTCCGGGATTTGGTGCACCTGGTCCCACACCGACTTGTCGAACACGGCCCCGGACCACGTCGGTCCCAAGTACCGATCGTACAGACCGGAGATCTCGTCCGACAGCCAGGTCCTCAGGTGAATGCCGTTTGTGATCGAGATGATCGGAACCTCTTTCGAGGGCAGCCCCGGCCACAGGGATCCCCAAACCTCGCGGGAGATCTGCCCGTGCAGCTTGCTGACGCCGTTGAGGTAATTGCTCAGCTTGATCGCCAGCACCGGCATCTTGAAAGGCTCGTTGTCGTCGTCGGGCAGCATGCGGCCCAGGGCCAGGAACTGCCGGCGATTGATGCCCAGATGCGGGAAATAGCCGCCGAAGTACTTGTCCATCAAGTCGACTTCGAATTCGTCGAGGCCGGCCTTGACGATGGTGTGCGTGGTGAAGATATTGCCGGACCTCGTGGCCTCGACCGCTTCCTCGAAGGTCATATTGGTCGCGCTGCGAAGTTGGCGGATGCGTTCCAGGGCCATGAACGCGGCGTGTCCCTCGTTCATATGGCAGACCGTCGGATTGATATCCATCGCCATCAGGGCCTTGAGGCCGCCGATCCCCAGCAGAATCTCCTGCCGCATCCGCAGCTCGCGGTCGCCTCCGTAGAGGCTGCTGGTGATCATACGGTCGCCGGGCGAGTTGGCCGGGATGTTCGTGTCGAGAAGGTACAGTTTCAGCCGGCCGACGGAAATGCACCAGACTTGCGCCTGCACGGTCCGGCCCGGATACTCCACCCCGATCGTCAACGGCCGGCCGCTCGATTTGCGCACCAGCTCCGCCGGCATGTTGAACAGATCGTTCTCCGCATACTCCTCTTGCTGCCAGCCGTCAATGTTCAGACGCTGGCGGAAATAGCCCTTCTGGTACATCAGACCGACGCCGACGAGAGGGATGCCGAGGTCCGACGCGCTCTTGAGATGATCGCCCGCGAGAATGCCCAGCCCGCCGGCGTAGATCGGCAGGCACTCGTGCAGGCCGAACTCCGCACTGAAATAGGCAATCACCACATCGGACGGGTTGCCGCAAACCTTCTGAAACCACGTCGGTCCGTTGAGATAGGAGCCGAGCGACTCCGCGATCCGGTTCAGCTCGTTGCAGAAGCTCTCATTCCCCGACAGGGCTTCCAGCCGCGACTGGGCCACGCTTCCCAGCAGCTTCACCGGATTGTGTCCGCCAGCCGCCCACAGGGCCGGGTCAATCCGCTTGAACAGCTCGATGAACTGGGGACTCCAGCACCAGTAGACGTTTTTGGAAAGACGATCCAATTCCTTCAGGGAATCAGGCAGTGCCGGCAGAACCGTGAAGCTACGCACACTCGGCATTTGAACTCCTCGCAATCAACATCCGTACCCGAACGCCCGACAGGGAGCAAAGGTAAACCTTGGCTTGGTTATCGGCAATTCGAACAGACGGCTTAACCCCAAACGGAGCAAGGATTTGCAGAGCGCGGCAGGCCGGGCGGCCCGATAATCTCGGGCGCACCAGCCTTGGCGGAAAAAAGAAAAAGGCCTGCATGCACAGGCCTTTTCTCTGTATACAAGCTCACCTCCACCTGTGCCGTACCGATGGCCATTGAAGGGAACCCATTACTTTCAGGTGGGTAATCGTTGCTTGCGTCCGGAAGTCCCACGGAGCGGGCGTTTCCGACCCGACAAGGCCTGATTTCCCTCGGTACGGGTATCGGTTCCTTCAACTGCTTGCCTTCGATACGAACACTGCAGGGGTCAGCCCGCAACCTACCCTATAGCAAATCCTTGATCTTTCGTCAAGGAAATAAAGGCCTACCATTCACTGGTCGGGGCCGGCGCTGGCCCCATCCAGGAGTTGTTATCGGCACCACGCGAGTCTTCTCTACAGGCAAAATCGCGCACGATCTCCCGGTGATCTTCACAACGTCCGCAACTCAGCGCTCACGGCGTGCTGGAGGCTCTCCAGAATCGCGGCCTGATAGTTGTCGACCGTCTCATGCGTCAGCGTTCCATCCTCATCGCGGAAGCTCAGCGAGAGCGTTACGCTCTTGGCACCGGGCGCGATGCCCTTGCCCCGGTAGATATCGACGAACCGGATGTCCTCCAGCTCCGCCGGTGCAACCCCCTTCACCGCACGGGCAATGTCCGCCCAAGCGACCGGCTCGGCCACCACGATGGACAAGTCTCGCTCGATGGCCGGGAAACGCGGGATCGGCTTGATCTTGACCGACCCGCCGGCAAGGGCCATCAACTCGTCGAAATCCAGCTCGGCTCCGCAGGGCGCTAGCTCTTTGAAATCAAATCTTTCGCGAACCGCGTCCGAGAACACTCCCGCCTCACCCACGGCCCGGCCGCTCACCAGCACGCGGGCCCCCGCCTGCGCCCAGGGCAGCTCCGCGGGCACGAATTCCACCGTGGCCGCGTGATGGAGGCTGCGAGCCAGTCCCTCGACGGCGCCACGCAGCAGTCGCAGTTCGCCGTCAACGACGAGACCCAGCTTCGCCCGCTCCAACGGCAAGGAGTCCTTGACGTCCGTCGGGATAAACGTGTCGGCGATTTCGTAGATGCGGCACGGCAAGTTCTTGGCGTTGACGTTCGTCTTGAGGACGCCCGCCAGCGAAGCCAACAGGCTCCGGCGCAGCAGGTTGCCCGCCTTACGGGTGACATCGCGAACGCCAAGGTGGCCAAGCGTGCCGCCGGCCGAGAAGAGGTCCGCGACCGCCTGGTCCACGAAATCAACGTTGATCGTTTCATAGAAGCCGCAGCCGTTGAGGAAGGTCCCCACCGCCTGGGCCAGCTTCTGCCGGCGGTCGGCGGGGGTTGCTTCGATCTGGATTCTCTTTCGCGTGGGCACCTTGTCATACCCGTACACGCGAGCGACCTCCTCGATCAGGTCCACCTCGCGATCGACGTCGCTTCGCCACGTCGGTATGGCGCAAAGGACGCAGCCATCCCGCAATCGCGGCTCGAACCGGAGAGCCGACAGGATCTTCAGCACCACGTCGGTCGGCACCTCGATGCCGAGCAGCTTGCTGAGCCGGGACAGTCTCATGGTCACTTCCAGCGGCTGGTACTTTCGCGGATAGGCATCCACCACGCCCTTGGCCACCCGGCCGCCCGCAAGCTGCACGATCAACTGCGTCGTGCGCCGCGACGCCCAGTCGATCCTCTCGATATCGACAATCCGCTCGAACCGGAACGAGGCTTCCGAGGGCAGTGCGAGCCGGCGCTCCGTCGTGCGGATGCAGACCGGGTCAAAGTACGCTTCCTCCAGGAGAATCGTCGTGGTCGAGTCCCCCACTTCCGTGGCGAGACCGCCCATGATGCCGGCGATCGCCACCGGCCGCCGGGCATCGGCAATGACGAGCATCTCCGGCACCAAATCGCACTGGCTGCCGTCGATACTGACGATCTGCTCGCCGGGTGCGGCCTTTCGGACGATGATTTTGCGGCCCTCGATGGTCGCGTAGTCAAACGCGTGCGGCGGCTGGCCCGTCTCCATCATTGCGTAATTCGTCGCGTCGACGACGTTGTTGACGCTGCGCATGCCGACGGCTTCCAGCCGCTTGACCATCCAAGCCGGCGACGGTCCGATTTTGACGCCTTCGATGACGCGGGCTGTGTACCGGCCGCACCAATCAGGCTCGCGAATCTCGACCTGCACGAGCTCGGAGGCGGGACGATCCGTCTCCTCCAGATGGATCTCGGGCAGCTTCAGCGTCTTACCTGTCGCGGTGGCCAGCTCGCGGGCGATCCCGATGTGGCTCAGGCAGTCGCCCCGATTGCTCGTGACCTCCACGTCGATGACCACGTCGTCGGCCAACCGCTCGATCCCCTCGCAGGGCAGGCCGAGGTTGCTCAGAATCTCGGCAATCTGCTCGGCCTTCAGGTCGGTCTCGACGTAATCACGCAGCCAGTTCAGAGAGATCTTCATGTCCTAAGCCCTTATAGAGACTCACGAAAGAGTCACAGACTACCTGTGATGAGCTCTCCTGTCAACGCTGGAGGTCCAGAGAGACTCGCCGCCTGTGTTGCCGGCAGAACCGCTGGTGCTTGTCATGCTGAACGCAGTGAAGCATCTGGCCCGTGATGGGAGTATGCAACGAATTCAAACGGTGTATCCGATTCGCAGGCCGAAGATCCTTCGCTAACGCTCAGGATGACAGAACAAGATCGAGAAGTCTCCGACGTTGAGGTCAGCGGCTTGTCAACATGGCCTGCTTGATGTAAGCTGAGGGCACGAAGTGAACAATGGAATGGTCGGGTGGCCGCCTGATGGGAGATTCGTCGGCAGGCGAACGCGGCCGAATAGTTCAGCCTGGAGATCACCTATGATGCAACCACGACGCGATTTCCTGAAGATGGCTCTTGGCGTCTCTGCGGCGCCGGGGCTTCTGGCACAGACTCGCACCAGTTCCGGCGGCGAACGAGCCGGCACACGTCTGCCGATCCTATCCACGGGCAGCAAGATCAAGAGCATCGAGACGTTTACGAGTGGATCATTGAGCATCGTCCGGGTCCGGACCGACAGCGGCCAAGAGGGCTACGGCCAGATCGCTCCGTTCAACGCCGACATCTCGGCGACCGTCTTGCACCGGATGGTTGCCCCGCTGGCCCTGGGCCAAGACCCGGCCGCTCTCGACGCCATCTCCGATCAGTGCGTCGAAGCCAACTACAAATTCCCGTGGTCGTTCGTCTGCCGGGCGCTGGCCGGACTGGACACCGCTCTTTGGGATCTCCACGGCAAAACAACCGGCAAGAGCGTCTGCGAACTGCTGGGCGGCAAGCCTCGGCCCTTCCCGATCTATGGATCGAGCATGCGCCGCGACATCAAGCCGGTGGACGAAGCCGCGAGGCTCGCACGCCTGCGCGATGAGAACGGCTACCGCGCCTTCAAAATCCGGGTCGGCAAGGTCTGCGGCCACGACGAGGACCAGTGGCCCGGACGGACGGAGGAGCTGGTTCCGACCGTTCGCAAAGCGATTGGCAACGATGTCGCCCTGCTGGCCGACGGCAACAGTTGCTATACGGCTCCCAAGGCTATCGAAGTGGGCAAGATGCT
Source organism: Phycisphaerae bacterium (assembly GCA_026386805.1). GTDB lineage: Bacteria > Planctomycetota > Phycisphaerae > Sedimentisphaerales > Anaerobacaceae > PLanc-01. The sequence goes on from JAPLMX010000265.1 coordinate 21,005, forward strand.
CGGGCAAAACAAGGTTTGCCACTTTGAGGAGCCTTGCCCTTACTGGGAATTGGAGTGGACCGCCCAGGTGGCGACGGCCATCAACGTCCCCGTCGCCGGCGGGGAGCAGGACAACGACCTGGCCCAATGGCGCCGCATGATCGCGATGCACGCGGTGGATGTCGTTCAGCCGGACATCTGCTACCTCGGGGGTATGACCCAGGCGCTCCGCGTGGCGGATATGGCGGCCAAGGCGAGTTTGCCCTGCGTGCCGCACTCGGCCAACCTCTCGATGGTCACGGTCTTTACGCTGCACATGCAGGGCGCCGTCCAGAACGCCGGACCTTACGTCGAGTTCTCTATCGAGCCTACGAACTGGACGGATAACCTCTTCGAGCCGGCACTGAAAGTGGCGGACGGAAAAGTTCCCATCCCCAGCGGCCCGGGCTGGGGCGTGACGATCAACAAGAGTTGGCTCGCGAAAGCCGAGCGTCAAGTCACAGAAAAAGCGTAGAATAGGTCAAAGGAGGACAACAATGAAGAACCATCGAATGCACGTGTTGATTATGGCAGGGATTGTAGGAGGTTGCATCATCATGGCGAACCGATGAACGATTTCGAACAATTCGGCCAACTCATCGACAGCGGCACCTACTGCGTCTCCATCGTCACCCACGAGGAGCGGTATGCCCTGGAGATCATCCGCAAGACCGCTGCCAGGCTCAAACGCGACATGTGGGTCTGGACCGTCGCGGAGGGCGTGCGGGATGGCCTAATCGACGGCAGCCCGTGCATCGCCGACACCGATGCCCCACCGGCGGGACTGTGCAGCCTGGCACGGGCCAAGCCCGGCTCTCTGTGCGTCACGCTTGACCTGAGCGAGCATCTGCGGGGCGGAAAGGCCCTGCGCATCCTGCGCGACATGATGGACAGCTTCCACAAGACGGGCATCGCCATCGTGATGATCGACAGCAACGACAACCTGCCCGAGGTCATCAAGGCCTACTCGAAACGATTCGAGCTGTCCTTTCCCGACGAAGAGGAGTTGCGGCAGATCGTCCGGGCCACTCTCCAGCGGCTCAATCGCAACAAGCCCATCGAGGTCGACATCACGCACCGGGGCTTCGACACGATTGTCCGCAACCTGCGGGGCCTGACGCGCCGCCAGGCCGCTCGAATCATCAGCGACGTCGTGGCCCTCGATCAGCAGTTCAATGACGACGACATCAATGTCGTGATTACCAACAAAAGGCGCATGATCCAGCAAGGCGGCCTCCTGGAGTACATGCAGACCCCGTTGGATCTCGACGAGATCGGCGGGATGCGAACCCTCAAGACGTGGCTCAACCAGCGCAAGGACGTGTTCAGCGCCGAGGCCAAGGCGTTCGGCATCACGGCCCCCAAGGGCGTCCTGATGCTGGGCGTGCAGGGGGCGGGCAAGAGCCTGTGCGCCAAGGCGATTGCCACGGCCTGGCAGCAGCCGCTGCTGCGGATGGACCCGGCCACGCTGTACGCCAGTTTCATCGGAGAATCCGAGCGCAACCTGCGCGAGGCCTTGCGCCAGACGGAGATGATGTCGCCCGTGGTCCTGTGGATCGACGAGATCGAGAAGGCGTTCGCCTCCGCCGCCAGCCGCAGCGCCGACGGCGGCCTCTCCCAGAGGATGTTCGGCACGCTGCTGACGTGGCTGCAGGAGCACCAGGCCCCCGTCTTCGCCGTCGCCACGGCCAACGACATCGAGGCCCTGCCACCCGAGCTGCTGCGCAAGGGACGATTCGACGAGATCTTCTTCGTGGACCTGCCCGCGCCGGAGGTCCGCAAGCAAATCTTTGCCATTCATCTGCGAAAGCGAAACCGCGACCCGGCGAAGTTCAACCTCGACACTCTGGCCGAGGCGTCCGAAGAATACAGCGGCTCCGAGATCGAGCAGGCCGTGATTGCCGCTCTTCACGAGGCCTACGCAAACAAGAGCGACATCGACACGGAACGAATCGTGGCCACCTTGAAGGGCTCGCCGCCACTATCCGCCACGATGGCGGAAAGAGTCGCGGCCCTGCGCCAATGGGCGAAGGGCCGCTGTGTGCCGGCGGATTGATATGTAGGATGGGCTTTAGCCCATGCGGAAGCTGAAGGGAATTCTCGGTATGGCCAAGCAGACCATTGTCGTCATCGGCCTCGCAATGATCGTCCTCGCAGGCTGCGTCGAGCGGAAGCTAACCATCAACACCGACCCTCAAGGCGCCATGGTCATTCTGAACGACCAGGAGATCGGCACTTCCCCCGTAACAGTCCCCTTCAACTGGTACGGCGACTACTGGGTCCGCGTCAGCAAGGACGGTTACGAGACACTCGACACCCATCGCAAGCTCAAGGCCCCGCTCCACGATCACCCCCCTTTCGATCTCATCGCCCAAATCCTCTACCCTGGCCAGATCGTCGACGCCTACGAATGGACTTTCGAGTTGTCGCCCAAAGAGTATCCCACGCGGGAACAGCTCATCGAAAACGGAGCAACTAAGGAGTAGCCTCGAATGATGTTGTGTCTCTAATACCGCTCGGGTATGATAATACTATCAGCGTGGCAACATGAACTCGTGGACCGCATGTGGTAGCGTATGACATGGTGAGCGATTGGCTCCATGCAACGCCCTCAGTGGTGCCACAAGTCCAGAGCAACCTGTGACAGGGGGATATTGCAGTGGTAGAAGGATTGTGGACAATCGAATTCGCCTCGCCGAAAGGTTTTGGAACCGGCATAATGGTGCTGACAGACAAACGCCTCTTGGGAGGTGACGAAGGTTACTACTACTCCGGAGAATACACTGTCGACGACCATCGCATCAGCGGAAAGGCTGAGATCGTGCGTTTTGACAGGAATTGTCTGTCCGTCTTCGGTGATATGGATAGCTTCACGGTGGATTTAGATGGCGAGGTATCTGAGGACTCAATCGTGGGAGTCGCGCATCTATCTGGTCAACCGGATCTCAGGGCTCAAATCCGATGCAAAAAGAAGACGGAGTTGTAAGCCCATGAACCTGAGTGAGTTGAACCGAGCATACCAAGACAGACGGCCAGCACTTGAGGATTTGGCTCAATCTGCGAGGCGTCACCTGCAACGAAGAATACAGCAGCGGAGAATCAAAATTCACTCCCTGCAGCACAGGATCAAAGAACTGGATTCACTGCGGGAGAAGGCCAAGAGACAGAGTGCGCAGGACCCGCTTCGTGATATCCATGATCTCGTTGGTCTTCGGGCCGTCTGCCTGTTCAGGTCCGATGTCCCACAGATATTGGCCATCATTCGGGAATCATTCGACGTGATAGAGGAGGAGGACAAGGAGGACAGAAACGAGAAGCGAACGTTCGACTACATGGCGGTACATGTCATCGCCAAGATGAAGCCGGACAATGCCGGTCCAAGGCAGACCGCACGTCTACGGATTCCGCTCGAGATTCAGGTGAGAACCATTGGGCAAGACGCATGGGCGTCCGTATCGCATCATCTGGCCTACAAACAGGAGACCAGCTTTCCTCCAGACCACTCTCGCGACTTGTATGCGTTGAGCGCGTTATTCTACCTTGCCGACACTCACTTCGAATTCCTAAAGGCGGCGTGCGCACAGTCCTTGGCCGGCAAGAGGACGGAAGCACCCTGACATTCTCAGACCTCGACCGGAACCGAGTTCATCAGACAAGGTTCTTGCGGTACCAGTCGATGGATTTCTCCAGACCCTCGCGGAAGAGCAGGACGGGCTGGAAGCCGATCAGCTTCTTCGCCGCCGTGATGTCGGCGAGGGAGTGCTTGACGTCGCCGGCACGGGCGGGCGCGTAAATGGGCTTGACGTGCTTGCCCAGAAGCTGATTGATCATGCCGATGATGGCGTTGACCGTCACGGCCTCGCCGCAGGCGATGTTGACGACCTCACCGTGCGTTTCCTTGGCCCGGGCCGCCAGCAGGTTGGCCTGCACGACGTTGTCCACGTAGGTGAAATCGCGGCTCTGCTCGCCGTCGCCGTAGATGGTGGGAGGCTGGTTTCGCAGGATGGCCGTGACAAAGGCGGGGATGGCCGCCGCGTATTGACTGGCGGGGTCCTGGCCAGGGCCGAAGACGTTGAAGTAGCGAAGGGCGATCGTCTCCAGACCGAAGACCTTGGAGAAAACCGAGCAGTAATACTCGCCAACGAGCTTGCCGACGGCGTAGGGCGACAAGGGATTCGGCGCCATCGTCTCGACCTTGGGCAAGGTGGGCGTATCGCCGTAGGCGGCGGAACTGGCCGCATAGACGAAACGCTTCACACCGGCGTCGCGGGCCGCCAGTAATAGCGTGAACGTGGCATCGACACAGTGCTGATGAGTCAAGGCGGGATCGTCCACACTTCGCGGCACCGACGGCAGCGCTCCCTCGTGCAGGATCACGTCGATTCCTTTGACCACCGAACGGGCCACTTCCGGCACGCCCATATCGGCCTCGACGAACTCGATCTTGTCCATGATCGGCGTCAGGTTGGCGCGTTTGCCCGTCAAGAGGTTATCGACGACACGGACAAAACACCGATCCGCCACCAGACGCTTGCAGATATTCGAGCCGATGAATCCGGCTCCCCCAGTCACCAAGAACTTCTGCATCGAAGACCCTCCGGATTTACGATTTGTGATTGACTATTTGCGATTTCATTTGCCGCCGTGGCTTGTCCACTCGCCCACGATGGACTAATATTCTAAATCGTAAATTGCAAAGAGTAAACTGCAAATTCCTACGCCCGTTGCGGCTTGAGGTAGCGGCGGTAGGCCCGGAACTGCTGGCGGAAGTAGCCGCCCTTCATGGCCTCGGCGCCGAACAGGACACAGCCGACGAGGTTGGCCCCCACGTCTTCGAGCTCAAAGATCGTCCGCTCGGCCGCGCCGCGCTTGGTCGTGCCGGCATTGAACAGCAGAAGCGTCGCGTCGGCGAGTCTCGCCAGCATTTTAACGTCGCTCACCAACAATGCGGGCGGACTGTCGATGATGACGCGATCGTATTCCTTGGCGGCGGTTTCGATCAGCTCTTTCATTCGATGGCCGGCCAGCAGCTCCGCCGGGTTCGGCACAGGCTGGCCCGCGTAGATGAGGTCCAGGCCCGCCACGGCGCTCGGGCTTACGGCCTCGTGGTACGTGCATTCGCCCATCAGAAGATTCGTCAACCCAACCCGGGGAGCATCGCTCTGCTCATCGGCGGGGAAGGCGATGTGCAAGCTCGGCTGCCGCAGGTTGCCGTCGATCAGCAGCACCCTCTCATACTTGGCGGCAAACGCCGCGGCCAGGTTGCACGCCATCGAGGTCTTGCCGTCCCCCGCCTGCCCGCTGGCGACCAGCAGGGTCTTGAACGGCTCGCCCGCCGACAATTCGAGGTTGGTCCGGCACCGGCGATAGCTCTCGCCCAGCAGGGAGTACGGCGCTTCGCGGACCACGTCACACAAGTCGATGTCATCCACGGCGTGATCTTCGTAGGCATCCGGAATGACTCCCAGCAAGGGAACTCGCAGGAAGCGCCGCACGTCGCTCGGCGTCCGCACGAGGTCGTTGAGCATCTCGACGAGCAGCGCCAGGGACAGGCCCAGGATCAATCCCAGCATGGTGCCGCCCGGGACCCAGAGCAACATATTGCGGGAGAGCACCATCTCCAGGGGTTCCGGGGCCAGGCCGACCGACTGCACCTTCGGCGTCTCAGGGTCTTCCAGCAGGATACGGTACTTCTCGATCTGCATCTTGATCTGGCTGAGGGTCTCCTGCCGTTCGTCTCGCGTCTTCTGGATCGTCTCGTACTCGCTACGGGCGTCGTCGAGCTTTCTTTGCTCTTCCAGGGCTGCGGCTCGCATCTTCTGCAGCTCCGTAAGCCGCTCATCCAGAACGCGGAGGGTATCGCGTGCGTTCATGAGATTGGCCCGCCGGGTCTGTTCGGCGATTTCCATCCGGCGCCGCTCTCGGTTGGCTTTGGTCTCTTCGATCCTTTCTTTGGTTTGGCGCACCACCCGATGCGTCTCGCCGAATTTCGTAAACTGGCCCGAGAGTTGCGCTTCCAGGACCGCCACCTGCTGAGCCAGGGCCACCATCAAGGGGTCCCCTTCGACGACGTGCTGGATCTGCTCCGTGACGGGGCCTTCCGCCAACTGCCGCAGGTTCTCGATATCCGCCTGAAGCTGCTTGATCGCCAGGCTCAGGTCGCTTTCCTGCTTGTCCAATTCATTCAGGCGTAGCGTGGCCGTATGCTGGAAATAGCGTCCCGCGGACCGGTCGAGATCGGTGATCCCGGTCCTGCGAGTGACGTTCTGTAGATCCGCTTCGCATTGCCGAATCTCCTGCTCCACGTCGCTCTGCCGCTTCGTCACGTCGGCCAGCTTCTGACGGACGTCCCCCTTCTCGGTCTCCCCGTGCTGATTGAGGAACAGGTTCACCATCTGGTTGACGATCAGGGCCGCCTCGCTTGGGCTGCCGCAGGTCATCGAAACCTGGATGTGCTCCGCCTCGCGGTGCGGAAAGGCCGTCAGGTTCTGGTCCAGACTTTGAACGGCCCGGGCCACGTCCACGCCGCCCTTCGTCACCTGGCGGTACCATTTCGTATTGCGAACCTCGTCTCTCTGGAGGAGATCTTGCAGGGTGCTTTGGCTCCTCATCAGGTTGGCGAGCGAGACGCGATGGCCGTACCGAATGTCCTGCTGCACCTGGGCGACCACCATATTCATCGGGTCGCTATCGATGGGAGGCAGGACCTTGATTGCCGTTTCAGCCCGGTAAAGGGGCAGGTACCGTCGGATCAGGTACCAGCCGCCCGTCCCGGTCGCTCCTCCGATGATCGTCATGAACAGGATCAGCCAAATGTGCCGGCGCAGCATGCCCAGGGCTTCCTTCGGCGTCAGGGCCGCCTCGGGAGCATTCTTCGTCCCAGGTGGTCTCGGCATCCTGCCGGCGACCGTCGGATTACTCTTGGCCATGCCACACTCCGATCCCCATGCTACTTCGCCAGTCGCCCGATGGCCGAGTCGATCCGCTGCTTCGCGGCCTCGGGCATGGCGGCCCCACCCACCTCCAAGGCGCGACGGTAAGCGTCCAAGGCTTTGCCCCGGTCTCCCAGCGCTTCATTCACCAGGCCCAGATGTTCGTAAACATCCACTGGTGCCATCCCCCGAACTTCATACTTCTGGACCGCTGCCGCCAGCGACTGGGCGGCCTGAGCATGCTTTCCGTTTCTGTATAACAGATAGCCATAGGTGTCCAGATAGTTGGCCTCATCCGGATCCTGCTCGACCGCCGTCTTGGCGTAGTCCAGTGCCTCGGCGAGTTTCTCATTGCTCTGGGCCAGCAAATAAGCCAGATTGTTCAAGACACTGCTGTTTTTCGGCCATTTGGCCCGCAGACTTTCGTAAACGACGATAGCCTTCTGAAGATAGGCTTTATCGGAAGTTGCATTATAGGCCATTGTGAGCACTTGGGCCTTCTTGGCCGTGTACTCCAACCCAGCGTCGCTGTCCGGTCCGGCGGACTGGATGCACTGGTCGATACCATCGATCGCCTCGGCAAATCGGTTCTGGCCGGCCGCCATTAATGCCTCCATCAGGCCGGTGCGAGGCTCACCAGGGTACTTCTCCTTGAAATCCCGCAGTCTCTGCTCGGCTGGGGCGACCAGTCCCACGTTCAGGTATGCCTGAAACTGCATGAGCCGGTTGACGGCGTTGTCTTGCAGCGAGAGAAGCTCTTCATAATACTTCTTCACCGCTTCTCTATCGGACGTGGCTTCCGCGACAAGGACAAGGCCCTTGAGAGCGCCGATCCTCGCGTCGCTCTGCTGATACATCTGTTCGAGGAGCTTGCGGGCCTCGGCGTATCGCCCCGTCTGAAAGTAATGCCGCCACAGGAGTTGATCGTCGCTGGACCCGGCCAGCAGTTGCCCGGCCTTGTCGGGCTGCCCGCGAGCACGGAAGTATTCGGCGTAGGCTTCGAGGACAACCCGGCTGCTCGGGTCGAGCTTGCGGGCCTCTTCGAACGCCGTCTCGGCCATGGCAAAGAAGGCGTTCTTCTTCGTCTGGTCTTTCTCCTTCAGGGCGATTTGTGCCGCCAACTTGGCCAGCATCAGGGCGTTGTCCACGCTTGGGGCCTTCGCCTGGATCGTCTGGCGCAGGGCCACCGCCTTCTCGGGCTCGCGGTCGCTGAGAAAATCGACGTAAACGTTCAACAGGCTCGTGTCGCGCGGGTCGAGCCGAATGGCTTGCTCCAAGGCCTGCTTCGTTTCCTGTTTTTGCTCGGAAGATAGACTCGCCCCCAGCTTGCTGTTGTGGGCATACAGGGCCTTGGCCAATCCCTTGGCGACGAGCGGGTCCATCGGGTTCAGGTCCGACGCCTGGCGGGCATCCTCGATGGACTCCTGCTCCTTGCCCAGCGCCGCCTTCACGTCGCTGCGGAGCACGTATCCATAGGAGAAGACGGGCCGCCGCTTGAGGCACTCATCCAGATGACTTAACGCGACGTCATATTCCTTCTTGGCAGAGGCCAGACGCGCCGCGAGGAGATGGCCGTCGCAACCATCCAGGTTGTCGCGTTTGGCGATTTCGGCCGTCTCCTGGGCCAGCAGCCAGTTCTCCTGGCGACGGGCCAGATCGAATAGATGGCCAACCGCCACCCGTCGTGGACTTGCCGCATTGGCGGCGACATCCGCCGTCTCCTGCGTGTCGCGGGCGTCCCGCCCGCGATCCGAAGGCGGGACGCCTTCGACACGGGTAGTGGCGTCCAGGACCCCCCGCAATTGCGCTACCGCCTTGTCCATTTGCTGCGTCTGCTCATAAAAGAGCCCGAGATTCAGGTCCCGGCGGACAGGATCGGCAATCGCACGAGCCGCCTGCTCTTGAAGCTCCTGGCGCCGGGCCGACGGACAGCTTCGCGGGTCCGGCTCCGACAGAAGACCTCGATAGAACAAGGCCGTGACATTGTCCGCGGAGTGCTTGAGAAACGCTTCGACAACCGGCCTGGCGGTGCCCGCGTCGCCTTGGGCGATGAGCAGCTCGCACAGTTCTGCGAGGTAGCTCTCCGCCACCGCGTCGGGACGGATTTGCAGCAACTGCTGCACAAGATCGGCCTGGCGTTTCCCATTGGCGCGCAGTTCCTCCATCATCGCATCCGAACGTCCAGCACCGTCCGATACGCCCTGCTGGCGGACCGTGGCCAGCAACTGGTTGCCCTGGGCCCTGGTCAGATCCAGATGGAGCACGACCGTGTTCGGGTCGTCGGCGTTGAGCTTGGCGATCTCCTGTTCGGCTTCTGCCAGAGTGCCTTTCGCGATCAGGGCCTTGACGCCCAGCACTCGGCTCCGGTCATTGCCTCCAAACCGCTCCCGGAACACGTTCACGATGTTGAGCACCACATCCTGCGAGCCGGCCCGCAGAAGCGCATCGCCGTAGTCCAACAGGGCATTGGGCCTCGTGTAGACGATCCCTGAGCTCAGCGCCGTCCCGAGGAAGTCGATCACGGCCCCCGTCTCCGAAGATGGCTCGACGACCTTCGCCAAAGTGTACGAGAGGAACGGATCCCGCTGCTCCGGCGGGTTGGCCGCCTTGATCTGCTGGTAGGCCGCGTACAGGCTCCGGACGGCCTTGCCGGTCTCGCCTTTCGCCAGGTCCAGCATGCCCTGCCACTTCACGACCTCGGGGTCCTCGCCGCTGCCCCGAATCTGCCCGATCTCGTGAACGGCCTTCTCCAGCCGGGCCCCAAGCCCTTCACGCGTGGCGTCGGACTTCGGCAGCACCAGGATTCGCTCGACGCAGCATTTGCCGAGCAGCGAGCACAGGGCCAGCCGATTCACGCGATTCGCGAATTGCATCGGGCCGGGCCGGTCCTGTGCCCCAGGCAGATCCAGAGCTTTCTCCGTCAGCTCGATGGCCCTGTTCAGGGCCGGCACATCGCCGTAAACGGAGAACTTGCGATAGTGGTAACTGGCGGTCAGCAGCAGGTACTCGGCGTTGCCGCCCTCCAGCCTGCCGGCCTGCTCGGTGACCTCAATGGCCCGATTCAGTTTCTCCATCGCGCTGGCCGAGTCCAAGTAGGCCGCGTAGAAGGAGTAGAACTGCCCCAGGGCGGCGAAGACCGGCGCACGGGAGGCGAAGCGCCGCGTCAGGTCCACATACTGCGGTTCCAGGGCTTTCATTTCCTCCCGCGCCGCCGCGATCGTGCCCCGCTGCGCCACAGTCAGCTTTCGCGTCAGCACGTTGATATGAGCCTCAGGCGCGTCACCGGCGATACGCACCGCTTCGGCGAGGATTTCGTCCGCCTCCTGCTCGGCCGCATTCTTCTGATCCACGTTGCCGCGCGAAGCGGCCGCCTCGCCTTTCTTGACGGAGACCTCCGCCAGATACCGATAGGCCTGCACGTTGTTCGGGTCGAGCTTCTGGGCCTCCTGGAGATCACTTTGGGCCTCCTGGAGCAGCTCGCCCGGCGAGGTGACGGCCCCCAGGGCGGCCAATTCGAACGCCGAGCGGCCCTGGACGAAATGCAGATGCGGTCCCAGCCGTTGGGCGCCGCTACTCCAGCCGCGACCTTCGGCGGCCCCGAAGCTCGGCTCCCATTTTGCCCTCTCTTCGTTGGCCAGGCCCGCCTTCTCGATAATTTCCATCGTCTTTTTCGCCTGGGACAAGACCTCTTCCCAGTAGCCGCTCATGCTCCGCCCCGCCTGGCCCAAGCCGTCGGCCAGGATGTAGCTGTATTTGAGCTGGCCCAGCCGGGCTTTGACGTTCTGAGGATCGGCCGTAACGACGGCGTTCCAGCACCCCAGGACCTTGTCCCACTGGTCCGTCTCTTGGTAGACCTCGACGAGCTTGAACAGCAGGTCGATCTTCCCCTCGCTCGAACGGGTCAAGCCATACGCTCTCCGGTAGCTATCGGCCGCGGTCTTGTAGTCCTTGGCCACCCCAGCAGCGTCGCCGTCGGCAATGTACGCCGCCGGATTGCGGGTCAGGTGCAAAATGACGAACACAAGCGCCAGCGCGAAAAGCAAAAGCACCGTCGTGCCGATCAATGCGACCTTCTTGTTCAGACGCCTTCTTCTCGCCATGAGGATTCCCCGTGATTCAAGACCCGCCATAAGTTGTGCAATCGGATTGAAGCAAAGGCGGCCCGCGATAGGTGGGTGGCAGCCTCAAGCGCAGCGCCTCTCCTGACCCTGCCGAAGGATTGGGGATGGCTTGACGCGTCAATGCAACCATCCCCAAGGCCTTCGGCCTTGAGGCTGCCACCCAGCCATCCGACGTCCTTGCTTTCCGCGCCCGAGCGGCTCGTTTCTCTGTGGGTCGCCAGATCAGGCCAGTGCTCCTGCTCCAATAGAGGCAAAAGCACCGCCAGAAGCTTTCCGCTCGCCGCCGTCGCCATCTCTCGCGTGGGAGCGGTGGACGATTGATTGAAGACCAGCTCGATTTTGCAGAAATACGAATGTGTGCTGAACACGTTCTTGTTGAGGGCCATGCGGGCCTCATCCCGGCTGCCTGCGTACTCGCCATTGACACGAAACAGATAGAGGACTGGGAATTGCGGCATGGCCAGCGCGAGGTCCTGGGCCGTCTTCGCGAACAGAAGGTAGCGTCCGGGGATCTCGCGGGTTCCGATCTGGAACGCGACGGCGTTCGTCGCCAACCGTTCGTAGCCCCCGCCGGTGTAGCATTCTTCCGGCACGTGCGGCACCCGGTCCGGCCGGCGATAGTACGTGACGAACAGCAGCAGCTTTCTCACGGCACTCTCGGTGGGCTCGCGCGGGTCCTCCAGAAGCCATTGGATGTAATCCTCCGTGCCGAGCGACGCGCGGATGTCTTGGTTCTCGATGCGGATCTTCGCCGTGACCTTGTAGGGGGCGAGCTTCGCCTCATCCAACGCCTCCAGCGGCTTCTTCAGAGGCAGCGGCTCTTTCTTCAGATACAGGCCAAGCCGCTGGGCCGCAAGGGACATTCCCACCCCGGCCCAAGCCAGCACGGCCGCGCAGATCAGAAACGCCGGCTGCAGATATGCCGCGATCTTGTGCCGCCGATCATCCATTGGGGAGCCGCTTTCGCACGATCACATCGTTGCCAGCTTTCTCGTCTTCCTCGACGAACAGGCTCGCCAGGAACCACGCGAGCAACCCATACAGACCAAACGCCAGAGGCAACATCGCCAGTCCGAGCAAATCGTGATAGAGGCCCTGCGTGTACTTCGGATCGACCAGGACGTAGAGGAACCCGGTCGCCGTCACGCGAACGATATTGCACAGGATCGCAATCGGCACCGTGCTCAGGAGCAGGACCGCCCTCTGCCACCGGGGCCGGTCGTGCAGATAGGCCATCGCCACGCCCAGGGCCAGGAACGCCATCAGCAGCCGCATCCCGCTGCACGCCTCCGCGACGTTCAGGGCCGGCTCCAATCGTTGGCCCTGGTACAGGATTTCGATGACCGCCCCGCTGGTCGTCGCGTCCACCTCGTGGAGCAAGTTGAGAAACGTCGTCGCCACCACGGCCGACAGGTGCCGCATCGGCAACGTCAGGCCCACGTAGTAGCGCCGCGGCAAGGGAACCGCGAAGGCCAAAAACGCGATCGGCAGCCACGTGCAGCGAACCAGGCGCCACCCGCCAAGAAAAAGGACCACCGCTGCCACGGCGGCGATCAGGGAGACCGGCCGCAGGTAAGCATAGCCAGCGGGACTGACCACGTTGAAGACGTAGAAGGCCAATACGAATAGGAGAACAAACAGCCCCCAGTAGTTGGCCCGCGTCTGCCCCGGCCGCAGAGGCCGCGGCCGACGGCCTCGCCGCAGATCCAGCAGCGGATCGCACACGTACTCCAAGCTCAGAATCTCCCGCTTTTTCTGGTGGATGAAGTAGAGGCTAAAGAGCGGGATCAGAAATCCGTGCGACCAGTTCGGGTCCGTCACCCACAGTTCCACGAGGCCCGCGATCGCGCCGCGAAAGAGAAAACCGAGCAGCCCGCCCAGGATGACGATCTTCACGAAGCCGTGCGGCCCGATCTGGCGCCACGTAGGTCGTGCGTCCCCGCACGACAACTTCGGGCCCGGGCCGGCTCCCCCAGCGAAAGCCGGAGTCCCCGCACAATGGTTCTCGGCGAGCGGGGACGCTCGCCCTACCGAAGAGCCAGTCTTCTCTGCCATACCGCCGCACGTCCATCAGATGTTGCGTAGCCAGGGAAAACCTGAGCCATAGTCGATGTCGGCGAAGTTCCGGTCATAGACGAAGCCGAAGCCGTAGGTGGCCCGGAACGCGTTCCGCAAGACCGCCCGCCAGCGCGCCGTCGGATGAGTCCCCACGTTGATCAGATCGTTCGGCTTGATGAAGAAGTCGGGCTGCTCTCCGGCAGCGATCTTGTCCAGATCGACCATGACGATCTCCTCGCGCGCCGTGCCGATCCGCCGGACGACCTCGACATTCTTCGGCCAAGCCAGCGGCCCCAAGCCGCCGGCCGCCGCGATCGCCATCTTCAGCGTCATCGGCCGGCCCGTGATATCAACGTACCCACTGCGGTTGACGTTGCCCATGATCGCAAACTCGCCAATGATATCCACGGGAACATGAATCGTATCGCCCGGCTTGATGATGATGTTGTAGCGCGGGTCGCCCGCGAGGAGCTTGTCGGCGGGGATTCGGATCAGGCGGGTCTGGATGGCCTGCTCCCACTGGGCCTCCAGGGGGAGCTTCTCGAGGCCCGACGGTGGAACCGGTCCAGCGGGTACAGCGGCTGTCGGTGGCTTGACGGCTTGAAGTCCGCCTTGTTCCACGCGGACCCATTTGCCGTCCCGCAGCGTCCAGTCGCCTCCCCCCTCCGGTCCGCCCTGGGTCGTCACCGGCCTGTCACTCGACTCCAAGGCCCTCGGCAGGCGGCTGCCATTGTCCGTGACGATCACCTGGACCCATTTGCCGTCCCGGAAGATCCATTCGGTCCGCTCCTTGGGCTTAGGCTTGGTCTCGGTCAGAGGCGGCTCCGCGAGCCGGGAGTCGCCGAATTCGATCGGCGTCTGCACCACGCTTGGGGCCAACGTTCTCTGTGGCTCCATCGCCACACGGAGGTGCTCCGGCACAACCGACGCCGTGACATCGCTCGGCCCGGTCCCCTTGGGCGACGCTCCGGCCAGTTTCTGGCTGGGGGGCCAGGCACTCTGGGCGCGCGGAGCGATCAGGTCGAGCATCTCCCGCTCCGACTCGAACTTCTGGGCCGGCTCCGAAGGCTGCGGGATTTCCCGGTGCGAGCTGGGGATCATCGAGCTTCGGAGCGGCGGCAGGAGCGGCTTGCTCACCGGCGGCGTCTTCCCGGACACTCCCCGCTCCATCAGGTTCAACTCGGGCGTCTGCCCCGGTGCCGCGGCACCCGCCGCTTCCGCGACGGTCTGGCCTTTGCGGGACACATAGACGTTGCTGACGTTGAACTGCATCTGGGCACCGGCCGTGGCCAGCGCGTCCGCCAGGCGAAAGTCGTAGCGCGGGATCAGGTAGCGGCTCGGACGAGCCACCGCGTTGCCCAGGATGGAGAACGTCCGCTGCTGGGAATCCAACAGACTCACCGTGACGGACGGGTTCCGCAGCACGCCGGGCGACAGGATCTGCTTGATCTGCTCCTCGAGCTGCCGCTCCGTCAGCCCCGCCGCCTGGATAACGCCCACGTCGGGAACGGAGACTTTGCCCGTCTCCGAAACGAGGTAGTCGTTGACGGTGGGCACTCCCTCCTGGAAAAGCTCGTAGATGGAGATCCGCACGAGGTCGCCCGGCCGCAGGGCATAGTCCGCCTTGACGGCCACGATATCGCTCGGCTGCGGCTCCTGGGCATTCTCCCAGGCCACGGCGGCTTCTTCCGCGACCCCGAGGGAATTCAGGATCACGTTGACCGCCGGCGCGGGCCGGAATCGCCCGATCTGGCTGGGATCGAGGGTCTTGTTGTTGCACCCGGCAAGGCCCATGCTCACCGCAGAGATCATGAGCAATCCGATCGCTTTGCGGATGCCGCTCCCATCGTTAATGGTAGATCGTGAAGAGTACATTCTTACGGTTTATCGGTTCTCTGCCGCTTATGCTTAAGTTTTGGCCCCCAGGAAGGCAAAGATGATGACAGAGCGCAAGTGATCTCGGTCGCCGTGACCAAGCAGAAGGCCGCACGTCAACCGGCCCAAAGGCCTGTTCTCAGCACTGAAACCGCCGTTTCCGGCCGACTTGAGGGGCCTGCCCTTAGGTCAAGCTTCAGCGAGGGGACTTCACCGATCTTGAGACAGGGGGGCATCGGCGTCCTTCTCCGCGGCGTGGACGATGCCGGGGTCCGGGAGGCCCGCCGACGTTCGTGGAGACGCCGGGGACATCTCGCTTGTTCCGGTCTTGAACGGAGTAGGATGTCGCACGCGGTGTGGAAGGGAGAATGGAGCGACCGCCTGAATCCCGCAGCAATCCTTCCATGATCTCATCCTCCAGGCTGAACTCCGCCATCTCCTGGATTCGTTCGCCGGGGACGACCACGCGGGTGTAGTGCTTGGCCCACTTTCGGGTGGCGTTGTAGTAGTTGTTCAGGACCGCCAGCAGGTCGCTCCTCTGCTTACGACAAGCGAGACCGCCGGGCTCGAAGTCCCGACAAGTCTGCGGCTTGTGCTCGTGGATCAGGCACGCACGCTCCGTGATGTCGTAGAAGTAGCATGGGACGGGCGACTGGGGACGGGTGTAGTCATGGCGGGTGTACCAGTCCACGACCTGCTGGATGTCCGGTGGGAGCCGATCCAGCTCGTCCTCTCGGAACGGAGGAATGCTAATAAACGCACAGCAGGTCCCGCAGCGCCGGCACTGCCCCGGTTTCTCTGTTTCCGCCGCCGCCGAGTGCAGCTCCTTCTTCCATCTCGCACTCATGTTGCGCCTCTTTTCTTCACCCCACAACCGATTGTCCGATCAGGCACCAACCTCCCCGTCGTCCCCGAAGCTAATTCACGGTCTTGGCAGCGCGGCTCAAAACCGCATTCCGGAGACAGTATCGACCTGATAAGAACCAAGGATGAGCAGAAAACAGGTCTTGGTGAGGCATCTGGGCTTGGACAGGCTACGTATATACAATATGAGCACAACAGGCAAAGAGGTATGGTGAGGAGCAACGCAGTGAAGTCACGCATCATCAAGATGGGCAATTCCAAAGGAGTCCGGATTCCCAAGCCGATCTTGGAGCAACTGGCCTTGGGTGACGAGGTAGAACTGTCGGTCCGGGGGGATCAGTTGGTGATTCGCCCGAGCCAACGTCCGCGTAGCGGCTGGGAGGAACAGTTCGAGCGCATGGCCGAACGCGGCGATGACCGCCTGTGGGATGAATAGGGCAGTGTCGTCTCCCCTTTGGTCTCTCGACAGTCGAACAGACCGTCCCCGGCGCAACGGCTTTGAGGCTGCCACGCGGTGCCGGCACGCCGACTCAGAATCTGACCCTCTGATGTTCCTTACAGTCTACTTAAGGAGGCCAAGCTTGACTTGAACTCATAGGTGCCCGGCTGGAGTTCGAGCGAAACTTGGCCGGGCTGGGTCGCAGTCTGCCTCACGCCTTTCGCCTCCGAGAGCGATTGGCCGCTTTCGGTGGCGGTCTTTGCGTCGGCCGTCGGCAGATAGAGCGTGGCCGTGGTGTTGGGTGGGATCGTGACGTTCCAAGTCAGCGTCCGCTTGTCGTCGATGGTCCAGTTGCTTACGATCCGGCCGTAGATGCAGTCGTGGTGAGCCTTGACCCATTTCAGCGACGGATCGTTCACGAGGCCCGGTTTGAGGATGAAACGCTTGAAGCCGGGGGTCTGCGGGTCGGTCTTGATGCCGGCCAGGCCCTCGATGAACCACGTCCCGATGTAGAGATACGAACTGTGGCACCAGGAGTTGTCCATATCCCAGGATTCGTACATCGTCGTGGCCCCGTGACGGAGCATGTCGCCCCAGCCGGGATAGTCGTCTTTGTTGGCCATCGCAAAGAGAAGGTCCTGGCGGTCGGCGCCAAGCAGCGTTTTGTAGAGGAACGCCCCGCCCGTGATGCCGGCGTGGATGTGGCCTTTGCGACGGATCATGATCTCGTCGTCGAGCCGCTTCCAGACCGCCGGCCGCAGACCATCGGGCGGCAGGTTCACGAACAACGCGATGGCCAAGTACGCCTGGAAGCCGTTGACGTAGCTGCTGTCGCTCGGGAGGAAGAACTTGCCGTGCACGGCCTTGCGGACCTCATCGGCCCGCGCGCGATATCGACTCGCCGCATCCTTGTTGCCAAGCACATCCGCAATCTTCGCGGCCGTTTGCAGATTGTAGATCCAATAGCAATTGTTGTAGAACAGCGTCTCGGGCGTATCGCCATTGACCCCTTTGGCGCCGGGCCAGAGCCAATCGCCCAGGAAGTCCCACTCGCCGCCCCACCGCTGCAGCATGTTGTCTTTCGCCTTGGTTTCGAGGAACGCCAGCCAGCGCTGCATGGTCGGAAAGTTCTGCTCCAGAACGCGGGTGTCGCCGTAGCGCTCGTAGACCTCCCAGGGCAGCGTGATGCAGAAGCCGCTCCAGCCGGGCCCGCCGCCACCCCAGTAGGTCGGTGCCGTGTACGGCAGATTGCCGCTTTCCGGGCTGTCGTTGACCGCGGCCTTGTCGGCTGTGCCCCACGCGGCACCGCCGCCCTGGACGTCGCGCCAATCCTGGGTCCACTTCGTGTAAAACGCCCCGAGGCTGTAATTGTTCAAGCCGCACTCGGTCGTCGCGTGGCCGTCGCCGCCGTAGCCCATCCGCTCGCGGTGCGGGCAATCGACGACGTAGCCACCCAGGCTCAGATCCTCGTACGTCCACACGGTCGTGCGGTAGATGCGGTTCAGCAGATCGTTGGAGCACTCGAAATCGGCGGCCCGCGCGTAGTCGGTCCGCACGAGCTGTGCGCGAATCTCGTTCAGAGCTGGCTTGTACTTGAGTCCTTCAATCGTGACCCAGCGGCCGGTGAAGTAATTGAACCGGTTTTTGAAGGTCCCCTTTTCGGACGGCCCGATGATGTATTGGCTGCGGAGCCGGTTGGTCATGTCACTCTCGGGCCGCTCGGAGAACTTGAACTCGATCCGATCGCCCGGCTTGCCGCGCACGTCCGCTTCGAGCCAGCCGGTGACGTTGACGCCCAGATCGACGCGGTACACACCGGGCTTGGGCTCTTCGACCGCTACCGCGGGAATCTCCTTGATCTGCCGGTTCGGCTCGACCATGTCCGCCGAAAGGATCAGGTTCGGCGCGTAGACGGTCGCCGCCTTCCAGCCGGAATCGTCGAAATTCGCCTCAGACCAGCCTTGCACCTCCTTATTGGCATCGTACCGCTCGCCACCGAAGTGCATGAAATCCCATACGCCGAGCAGCGTATTGGGGCTGGGGTGTGTCCGCCAACGTTCATCCGTCACGACCCGCATGGCATCCCCGCCCGGCAGCCGGATGTCGGCCTGGGCGAGCACAATCGGCGTCTGCGGCTTGTCAGGGGTTTTGTACGGCGGGAAGATCGACCACGAGACGCCCAGCCAAAGCGCAATGACATTCTTGCCCTCTTTGAGCTGGTCGGCGATCTCATAGGCGACATAGCGAGCACGTTTGCGATGGTTCGTGGCACTCGGCGACAACACGGCGTCACTGATCCTCTTGCCGTTGACGTAAAGCTCGTGATAGCCGACCGAGGCCACGTAGACCGCAGCTCGCTCAGGCTTCACCTTGAGCTCGAACGTTTTTCGCAGCCACGGGTCGGGCACCTTATTGTCCGGCGGCGGAAATCCTCCTTCCCGCTTGAAGAGCTGGTCGGTGCCGATCCACTTGCCCGACCAGTCGGACTTCTCCAGCAGTCCCATCGTCCATCGTGCCGGCCGGCTCCACGCCGAAGTCACGCCGTTTTCATCCTTGACGCGTGCCTTCCAGAAGCATTCCACGCCTGATGCCAAGGGCTTGCCGCTGTAGGCCACGTGCACCGATTGGTCGGACGAGACCGTGCCTGAATCCCAAAGGTCGGCCTGGTCCTTGTCCAGGAGGGCCTTCGTGCTCGCCACGAGGACCTGGTACGCCGTCTGCTTCTGACCGCGAGCCTGCACATCGACGGCGGCCAGTTTCCAGCTCAACCGCGGCTGTGATACGTCAATACCAAGCGGGTCCTTCAGGTACTCGCATCGCAGATCGGCAACTGTCACAGCGCATGGCTTCTCGCCGGCAAAGGCTGAACCCGCAAAAAACGCGGATACGGCGACAAGCAACATCCACGGCACAAGTCTTCGGGTATGAGACGATCTCATGTTGACCTCCTGAATCGGCTGATGTTATGGTGCTCATGGCCAGAGCCATCAAACATGTCGCCCACTTCGGCAACACGGAATCCGATTATAGCCCACGAATATGTTTACGCAAGCGTAAGCATGGCACCGCCATCCGGGTGTGCGACCGTGTTGGGTGGAGGATCAATTCCCCGCTGTCATGCTGAGCGAAGCGAAGCATCTGGGCGACGAATGGGACTCACGCCTGTTGTTATGCCGAGCCCAGATCCTTCGCTGTCGCTCAGGATGACAAAATGGCCGCCCCCCGGAAGTCAGTCGCACCACCATCCGGACCGACGTGACGGAGAGGGGGTGTCATGGGGCGATCTCGTCGGCAGGCTGGCTCTCTTTGCGGATCGCCGGGGGAGGCTTGACGCGGGCGACGGCGGCGATCAGAACGACGGCCACCCATACTCCACCGGCCATGATAAGAACCGCCGCCAGAACTGCGACCATGAGCGTCACTATCTCCATTATCTGCGCTCCTGAAAGCCGGCGAGAATGTGTCCGAGCAAGTACGCTGCGAGCGACGCGGCCAACGCCGGAAGGATCGGGGGGACTCCCCGCGTGGCGGGCCATACGTACTGAACAATCTGCAGCCCGATGGCCGCCGCGGCCCCCGTGACCATCGATAAGATGCATGCCAGCACTCGGGGCCTTTTCAACCACAGGCCAAAGACCGCCGCCGGCAGGATCGCAGGCGCCCAAATCGTATAGCAGATGCGCAGGCCGATGATGATCTCGGGCACCGCCGCCGCGCCGGTCGCCGCCAGGATCGCGATCCCTATGGTTGCCAGACGGCCGCAGGTCAGTGACGTCTCTTCCGAGATCCCCGCGAGCGGCTTGACGACGTCCTGCGTGAAAACCACGGCGCCGGCGTTCAGGAGGGAATCCAGGCTCGACATGATCACCGAGATCAGCGTGATCAGCAGGAGCATGCGCCCCCCGATGGGCATCGTCATCTGAACAAGAGACAGGAGTACGTCGTCTTCCTTCGTTCCTGCAGGAACGACCGTGCGCGCGATCGTGCCGAGCGAGATCATCATCGTGAACCACAGGAAACTGAAGACCCCGGCCAGGACGAAGCTGTTCCGGGAGGCCCGGCTTGATTGCGCCGCGAGGGCCCGGTTTGCATACGGCGGGATCAGCGTCTCGCCCAGAAGAAACGCAGCGATCCATCCAACGACTTCCACGGTGGACATCGACTCAAACCCCGCAGTGGTCGCGTCCGCCATTTGCTGAGAGAAAACGACAGCGGCATGGCCCGAATCCCGGATCAACACAAAGAAGAACAGCATCGGCATCAGAGTACTGAAGACCACAAACTGCAGCGCGTCGGTCATAATGCTGCTCTTGAGGCCACCCAGGCTCGTATACACCGTCGCTATGGCGGCGATCAGGATCGCTGCCAGCCACAGCGGAATGCCGAAGACCTGCTCCACAACACCCCCGGCGGCGTTGGCCATCACCGCCGACAAGCCCGCACACAGCCCTGTGGAGATCACGCCGGTGAGAACTTGACACGCACGATTGTACCTGTGCCTCATCGCGTCGCCCAGGGTGTGACAATCGGTCAGGGAGCGCAGCCGGGGCGCGATGAAGAGGCCGACGAGGATATTCTGGGCCGAGTAAGCCAGGCCGACGCACAGGAACACCAGCCCGCTCTGAAAGCCTCTGCCCACAAAGCCGATGGAGAACCCCGGACCAATGTACGTCGCGCACAGGCTGGCGAAGATCAGGGCCACCGGGAGAGACCGTCTGGCTAAGGAGAACTCGGCATATTCCCGGGCGGTCCGGGCGCGAAAGATGACAAGGGCAAGGACGGCGAAGAAGCCAATGACGAGCACCGCTGAGAGAACCGCATCCACTGCTCTACTCACGCCCTTTTTGGAACGTTTCCTCTTCCAACTCGCTAATCACGGTATCGAGGTCGGCCTCGGTGCGAATCCAGCCGAAGCGGGCATCGACCAGGAACGTCTGATACCACTGAATCATCTTTTTGGCGAAGTCGTCGTCCTTGCAGTAGATCCCGAAGGAAATCTCCCCCGCATGGGAACCCGCCTTGGGAGGCATTTGCGGGAAGGCCAACAACACGGCGTCCCGCGACAGGAGGAATTCCAAGTCGGACACCTGGCTGTTGTAGATCCGCAGCCGGCCCGATTCAATGGCCCCTGCAAAGCGGCGGAACAGATGCCGGGCGGCGTTGGAGAACCCGGGGACGCTCAGATTCATCGCACGATGCACCCGGACATCAGGGTAGTCCTCCAGGATCGTCTGGAGCTGGCTGAGATAGTCGTCCATGGGCTGCCGCTCCCCTTCGAACAGCATGCACGTCCACAGCTCGCCGTTGCCCGTCGCGTCCAATTGGTCCTGGAGCATCTTCTTGGCCGCGTTGTATGTTTCGCGCCGGTTGCCGAGCACTTTCAGTTGGCGCTCCGTCAGAACCTGGGCCCAGGGCGGCATGTCGCCCGGCAGCGACTCGGGGGGACAGACGCCCAGCCGGGTCATCAGACGCAGAAATTGCTTGTGCTCGGAGCCGTAGAACCGCCGCCCAACCACGCTGCCCACGTTGCCGTTGCATTCCAGGCCGTACTTCTTGTGATAGCCAAAGGACAGCCGGTGAATCTGGTAGCCCCGTTCCTTGAGCATCTTTTCCAACTCGGTGATCAGGGCGATGGCCTGTTTTTCCGGCGCCTTGTCGATCGACAGGTGCACGTTCGGACACAGGACGATGGGCCGCTTGCCCAGGAGATTGGCCAGGGCGCCGAACTCGTTGGCCGCCTCCTCCAGCTCCTGCCGGCTGTCATACCGCTCGACACAAACAAATATGACCAGCACATCATTGAACGAGACCCGAGGTTGTGCCGGTGAGATCGTAGAAGGGTCAATCCGTGTGCTTGGCTCTTTATCTTCAAAGTAGCAGGAGGAACACTGATAGGAATCCAGGATCATATCAATACGTCAATTCCATGCCGTTTTACTGCTGATTCACCGCGGCTCGCCCCGCCGGCGTCTGGCTGCGGCTGCGATCCCGCGTTGATGCACCGGCCTTTTTGAGCCGGGACGCAACAGCCGCGTCAACGCGGGAGATAAAAAGGCCCACGTCCGGCGTCGCCACGTTGTCCCCGAATCCGGCGCTGTTCATCAGACGGACGACCTCCGCCGCCTCCCAGAAGTCCCCGGATTCGCTGATACGCTTGGCCTCTTCCCGGGTCAGGGACTTCAAGAAGGTGGGGATGCACCCATCCCGAAGCGTCCCGGCGTAGTCGGCCAATAGTTCCTGGATTTCTCTGTGCGTGCTGTCTTGATTCGGCATGGCACACCGCTCCTTAATCGAAAGGACGCTTAGTAACTATCTCAAAAGGCTCAGGCGGTGCTGACGGCGATACCAAAGCAGGCCGCAGCACAGTTGGATCAGGCCCAGGTAATTGCATGACTTCTTGGCGTAACGAATCAGAATCGCACGACACTTGCTCATCCAGC